>NZ_KB291527.1:226490-244566 GCF_000318315.2 Capnocytophaga sp. oral taxon 324 str. F0483
GGAAAGGAGAAGGGATAATTAGAGAATTAGCAAAATTGAAAATGAGAAAATGGGTGATGTGGGGGGCTTAGGACATAGGTACTAGGGGGAGTATGACGGAAAAGGGAAGAGATAGAGGTGTGGTAGGATAAAATTATAGAAAGAGTTGATAGTGAACGGTTAAACAGTGAGTGGCTTAACAGTGAATAGTTAAAAATTGAAAATAGAAAAATAATCGAAAGTAAGATAGAGGTGAGATAAAGGTGTGTTATGTTAAAATTAAGGATTTTTCAGCTTAAATCAAAAAAAAAGAAAATAATTCATTGCTAATAGGAAAATAGTTTTTACCTTTGTGGCGTTAAAAGAACTATAATAATAATTTACCAACTCCATTAACAAACATTATTTTAACCGATGAAAAAGTTACCCTTTTTAATTTTGGGGCTATTGCTGTCTTTCTTCAGTACAGCTATAGCCCAAGAGCTCGATACCATTCGCTATAACCAATATGGCGTGGCAGTCGATAGAAAAGAACTTCGCTCAGAGGCACGTAACAACATCTTGGTTTTTGAATCAAAACATCAGAACTATAAGTTTTGGTTTGACAACCGTGTGCAAGTGGATGCTGCTACGTTTTTTGGCGCTAAGAGCGATTACGACAAGATAGGCAACGGTGCTTCTATTCGCCGTGCTCGATTTGCCGTAAAGGCACAAGTTACCAAAGATTGGTACGGTGAAGTGGACGTTGATTTCGCCGATGGTATTTTTGAACTTAAAGATGCTATTGTGGAATACGACGGGATTAAAAACGTAGCCTTGAAGGTGGGAAACTTCAAAGAAGATTTCTCGATGGAGCAAACTACCAGTTCGCGTTACTTAACCTTTATGGAACGCCCTATGGTGTGTAAAGCCTTAGTGCCGTCAAGACATTTGGGTATTCAAGGAGAGTACTTGCGCGACCATTTTAGGGCTTCGCTTGGTATGTTTTTGCAACGAGTGGCTGGCGTTGAGGAAGTGACCAATGTGCAAGACAACAATAAGGATTACGGACGCAACCAGGGGTATTCAATCACCAGTAAAGTGGGCTGGATGCCTTATACCGAAGACCGTATGCAAGGTTGCTATTTAGGTGTTAAGGGGTCTTACCGTACTCCTAAAACTGATGTAGCACCTAAGGATTACGGCGGAGCGCGTTTCAGTACTCGCAACTCTACCTCGATTAACCGCAAAAAGTACTTAGACACTGATGTTATACCCAATGTAGACCACGAATGGTTGCGCGGGGTAGAAGCTGCTGCTTACTACGGAGGCTTCCGCGTACAAGGAGAGTGGATAGGCAACCACGTTACTACGGAAGCTACCTATTACAATTTCACAGGGTGGTATGTGCAAGCAGCGTATTTGCTCTTTGGTGGCAAACAGAAGTTTAACGTATCGGAAGGCGAGTTTACTCAACCTACCCGAGGCAAGGAATGGGGTGATGTGGAGTTGGCAATGCGCTGTGATTACCTCAGCTTGAACGACAAAGACGTGTATGGAGGTTCAGGAGCAAACTTCACTACGGGGTTGAACTTTTATGTGAATAACAACGTGAAAATAGCTCTGAACTATCAGTATACCAACAACGACCGTTATGCAAACGGCAGAGGCAAACTGATTATTGGGCACGATGCCACAGGAGCCCCAACTACCGATTATAAAAAAGCGGTGGAAGGCAAAGGCAAAGGCGGTGTGAGCTACCATATGCTCGCTATGCGCTTTGAAATTAATTTCTAAACATTCACCTTTTAAACCATTACTAAAATGAAAAGTTTAAGATACATACTTCTATTAATATTGGTCATCACAGCAGGTTGTGTGAAAGATGCAGTGTACGAGGGAGCTTCGACTATCAAATCGGTGAAGCTTACTCCCGCAGCCCCTACCTCGACTGACAACGTGGTGGTAACCGCTGTAATAGCTCCGGGACTGCAAGCACCTTCGACAGTAACTTTGGTTTACAACGCAGGGGCAGGCAACCAAACCGTAGCGATGACGGGCAAGGACAATACTTTTACAGGGACTATTCCGGCACAAGCCGATAAAACAAAAGTAACCTACAAAGTAACAGTAGTGAATACCGCAGGATTTTCGACCGTAAAAGAAAGTAGCTATGTGGTAGGCGATAAGCCTTCGGACTACACTAAATTGGTTCTCAATGAACTTTACGGAGCAGGCGCCGATGCCGAAAAGTTTATAGAACTTTACAACAACGGCGACACTCCTATCAAACTAAAAGACGTAACCATTAAAAAAGACGAAGAACTTGTGTGGACGGGTATTGAGGGTGAAGTGGTAGCCCCTCACTCACATTTTGCTATCGTAGGCGCCAAAGGCACTACCCCGAGAGGGTTCAGTTCGGGTTTTTCGAGCAAGAAAAATGTGCTTATAGAGCTTTACAGCCCTGAGGGAACTAAGCTCAACACCTTCCAACGAGGTGAAAAAGGCGATGGTTGGGGCAAAGTGAGTCTTGCGGCAGTTACGAAATCGTGGAGCCGATGTCCTGATGGTACAGGTAAATTTATGCAAGCAGACCCAACCCAAGGGAAAGCGAACCCTGCGACAGGAACAGAAGATGAGACTGTTAAGCAGTGAGAAAGAAGGAGAGTAAGGACGGTTATTGTAGAGAAATATTACAAAATAAGCGATTAAACAATAAATGATATAAAAACATAATTATGGCAAAAGAAGAATTAAAGATTGGCGAAATTTCTAAACCGCGTTTTGAGTTTCGCAGTTTTGGGCGTTGCTTTGCTAAACAAGCCGAGCGTATGGCACGCCTAAGTGTACCTGTTCCTGAAAAAGTATGGGAACGCCGCAGTACCGAAACCTATATTGTGAGTAGGACTAACGATGTGAACAACACTAAAATTCGCGATGGTAAGATGGACATCAAAACCTTTGTACAAAAGGTAGATGGATTAGAACAATGGAACCCACTGATGAAAGGAGAGTTTCCCATCTCGGCAAAAGTGCTTAAAGAAGAAGTATTCCCCGCTTTTAAAGTGCAAGGAATGCCCGAGCTTACCAAAGGTGAATACACCTTAGGAGAGTTCTTACAGATGGTGGAAGCACACCCCGACTTGCAAGCAGTAACCGTTGAGAAGGTGCGTTTTGGTTATATGGTGAACAATACCATTTGCGAAACCGGCAACGTATATATCAATGGGGCTTTGGTGAAAACCATTAACTCAGAGTCTACCGAGATAGAAGATATTAAGAAAACCATTGCCGATTGCGGGTTGGAAGGAGTAGAGAACATCAACTACTTGCAAGCGATTAAACGCGTGATTGGAATGATACATAAACCCTTAGCAAATTAAGTTATGGCACAAGAAATAGAAAGAAAATTTATGGTGAAAAGCGATGCCTATAAAGCCGCATCGTTTAAGGCGACTCGTATCACCCAAGGTTATTTGAGCTCCGTTCCCGAACGCACGGTGAGAGTGCGCATAAAAGGGGACAAAGGTTTCATTACCATAAAAGGCATCGGTAATGAAAGTGGCGCAAGCCGGTTTGAATGGGAAAAGGAAATACCCGTAGCTGAAGTGCAAGAGCTATTGAAGCTATGTGAACCAGGTATTATAGACAAGACACGTTATTTGGTAAAGAACGGCGACTATTGTTTTGAGATTGACGAGTTCTATGGAGATAATGAAGGACTTGTAATGGCAGAGATTGAATTACCTGACGAGAAAGCTACTTTTGCCCGTCCTGAGTGGTTGGGAGAAGAAGTAACAGGAGACAAGCGTTATTACAATTCAATGTTAATGAAGAACCCTTATAAAAACTGGAAATGACAAACAATACCGACCACACGCCACCCTTTGACCCTTTGGATATGAATAACTATCATATCGAAAAGTTGCCAAAGGTGCAAAAAACAGGGGTAGAGCGGTTCCTCCAACGCATTGGAGGACCGCTTGCTATCCTCGCCTTTGTGCTTATTTACTGGGTAGCCAATATTTCGTTTATCAACCGGATTGATACCAATGAGAAGACGACACCGCTTACTGAATCGGCGATGGCTCGGTATGCCCAAATAGAAAAGGCTAAAACCAAACAACTAACAGCTACAATGAAGGGAGAAAAAAAACTCTCGGACGAGCAAAAAGTAACCCTACAACAGGCAACACACAACGAGTTTATACACATAAACTACGCGATGCTGGCTATTTTTGTAGCTGCTATTATTTTATGGATTACCGAAGCAATCCCCAATTACCTTACTTCATTACTGGTAATACTGGGCATTGTACTTTGTGGAGTCACGACCGACAAGACGGCATATGCTCAATTAGGACACCCTGTGATGTGGCTCAATATTCTTTCGTTTATCTTGGCGAGTATGTTAGTGAAAACGCAGGTGGCGAAGCGATTTGCTTTGTGGTTTGTGTTGAAGTTTGGCAGAAATTCGGGAGGTATTATACTGAGTTTTATCATTATTAACTTAGTACTATCGGCATTTATTTCGGCAACTACTGCCAAAGCTGCTATACTGTTGCCTATCTTTATGGTTATAGCCGCTATCTACGGAGCTACGGGAGGAGAACACCGCAATAACTTCGGTAGGAATTTGATATTGCAGAACCTTTTCCAAATCAATTTAGGAGCTAATGCCTTCTTGACAGGCTCAGGGGCAGCCCTTTTAGCGGGCTCTCTTATAGCAGGAGCTATGGGTATAGGCTCTTTTAGTTATCAGGATTGGTTTAAAGCAGCCTTTCCGATGAGCGTGTTGCTTATTCTCATTGCGTGGTTCGTAGGCTCGAAAATATATTTTCCACTGAAAAAAGAAGAGCGCGTACCACAGATTGAAGGAGGTATGGAAAGGCTTAGGGAAGAGCTTAACAAGCTCGGCAAAATGAAGTTTGAGGAGTATAAAGCGATTGCTATTTTTGTTTGTGTACTCATCTTGTGGGCTACCGATAAGCAACACGGTATCAACCAAACAGCAGTAGCTTTTATGGGTGCCGTAGTGGCCTTGCTTCCGGGCGTAGGCGTAGTGAAATGGAACGATGTAGACATTCCTTGGCACTTGCTATTGTTCTCGGCAGGCGCTTATACCTTAGGGGCAGGACTTGACGCGACGGGTTTACCTGGCACGCTTATAGATGCACTTTTTGGTAGTTTAGGGATTACTCAGGCCACTCCGTTTTGGGTATTGTATATGATACTCACAGGAGGGATTCTGCTCTTCTCGCTTATATTCCAATCTAAAACAATGCTTACCCTCATATTCATTCCTATTGCCATAGGGGTAGCTCAGAAAAACGGGTATCCGATTATGAGTCTGGCTTTCCCCGTAGCAATGCTCGTGGGACACGTGTATGTACTGCCCTTTAACAGTAAACCTGCTGCCCTGCTGTACACTACCAATCAATATAGCTGGAGCGACACCTTCAAGTTTGGTATCACGATGATGTTTATCAGTTGGTTGATGATACTCTTGTGGGGCGAAACGGTATTGCGGTGGTATGGGTTTACCAATGGAGTATTCTTTTAATACCACAGTGCAATAATGCCAATTACTGAAGGTAAGAGTAAAGATAACTCTTAAAAAAGGTCCTGGATATTGGGTGTAGGCGCGTCAATTATAAAATCATAATACCTCCAAAGAGTATTTAATTCTTTGGAGGTATTTTTTGTAAAAAAGTACTATAGTTCTGTAGTCATAGGTATAACTATAGACTCGTGCCAGTGGTATTTTGCTAATCTGCTGTTATTTTAAGGCTTCTCTCACTTCTTTTTCGAGGTCTTCTATACGGTTCTTTAAATCATCTGATAACTTTTGAACAGAACTTTTTAACTTTTTCAGATTGAACGAAAGAACTACAGAAGAAATACCTGTGAAGATAAACGCTAAACCTGTGAACACTACCAATGAGATACCTGTAAAGATAGGATTAGCAATCAAAATGAACGAAAGGATAATACCCAATACGCTTACTATGGCTAAGTTACCCCAATTTAGTACACCAGCTTCTTTTACTTCGAAGGCAAAACCGAGTAACTGAAACGAACGGAATAACAATGTGAATCCTACTACCAATGGTAATATAAACATTGATAGGGCGGGATACATAAGTAAAAAAATACCCATTATCAATGAAATGAGTCCGCTTACCAAATACCAACCCCAACCGTTGAGAGTTTTAGTATTTTGTAGGGCAAAGAAGGATTCAGTTATCCCTGATATTAAGAATGAGAGACTAAAGAGTATTGAAAGGGTAAGATAAGAAGCTTGTGGTGATATAATTACCCCTATACCACAAAGAATGAACAAAATCCCTAAAATAAGGGGAATGTACCAGTGTTTTACTGGTCTCCTGATGGATTTGAAAAAATACAACATAACTTTATCATTTATAATTTAATGACACAAAGGTAAGGATATTTTATTGATTAGCAAAAATATTTACAAATAAAAGATTAAAAATATAGTTGTTTTGTTAGTTATGTAGTTTATTGGTTAATTATAAAAGCTTGAACTGTCCTAAAAGTTTTGTTCTGTGAAAGCGATTGGAAATCGCTCCTACAATATAACTAGAAGAAATTGATTATCAAGGTAATCAACTTCTCCAAAGACTGAAACTTTAGCAAAATGTAGCGACGCAAATGCGATTTTAAGACTTTTCGGACAGTCTCAGCAATTGATATAACAAGATAGACACAAATAACAAGCTCGCACTAGCGAATAAATTTGGTATGTTTGACCTGTATCTAAAATTAACAAATTGGCTAATTGACAAATTATTCCTATCTTTGCCCCCAAATAGAAACGAATGACACTGAAAAAAACTATATATTTTCTTATAGGGTTACTATTCCCCTTGCTGAGTTGGGCACAAGAAGACGATAGTGCGAACCACAATCAGGAGGGAGGGGTAACCTTTAAGTCGTTGCGTCCTAAAAAGAAGAAAGACAGCATTACTTTCACTGCACGCGACTACAAAATTATTACTTATACTCGCGATACCACCTCGGTAGATACTTCGCTTACGATGCAAAAGTATTACCTGAACAACGAGTGGGGAAAGGATATGTTTGGCAAGATGCCTTTCTCGAATATGGGGCAACCTTATAATACACTCTCTTACGACTTCCGCCGTCAGGATTACCTGCCTTCGATGGGGGCAGAAGCTAAAAAGCAACTCTACCTTACTCCCGAAGAGGTAACTTATTACCATTTGCCTACGCCACTTACTGAGTTTACTTACAAGAGCGGTATGGAACAAGGTCAGTTTTTGAACACCCTTTTTTCAATCAATCTACAGCCCAACCTCAATATCTTTATCGCTTACAAAGGTTTGCGTTCCTTGGGTAAATACCAACGTATATTAGTGAGCAATGGCAATTTTAGAGCGGGCTTTTCCTACGTATCGCCTAACAAGAAATACACCGCCTTTGCACACTTTGCCTCTCACGACATCACCAGTCAGGAGAATGGAGGTATAGTAACGCCCGAGCAGTTTGAGGGAGGTGAAAAACAGTTTAAAAACCGTGCGACAATAGACGTGCAATTACTCAATGCTGAGAATATCCGGGAGAGCAAGCGTTATTTTTTGCAACACGACTACGCTTTCTTGCGCAACCGCGATTCGCTGGCTTCGTACAAGCAGATACGCTTCCGCCATTTGTTTAGCTACGAAACTGAACATTATACTTATGACGAAACCCAAAGCAACAGTTATTTTGGCGATGCCTATGTACCCCAAAACCTTCACGACAAGGCGCGCTTGAAGAAGATGATCAACCGTTTGGGAGTAGAGCTTGAATTGCCCTATCTGGGAAGAACCTTCCTCTTTGGAAATGCTTATTTCTACAATTACTACTTTCAGAACGCTTACTACGTATCGGGAGTGTTGCAACGCCGGCAAATCAAGGATACCGACCTGAGTTTAGGTGTGCAATGGCATAAGAAAGTGGGTGGATTCAGCATAGAGGCAGAGGGCGAACAGACATTTGTAGGCAAGATGACAGGAACTAGACTGAGCGGGAAACTTACTTATGCTTTTGACGATAAGAACAGCATCACCGCAGGAGCTGAACTGCATTCGGCTATGCCTAATTTTAATTATTTGCTGTATCAAAGCGACTACAAACAGTTTAATTGGGATAACTATACTTCGTTTAACAAACAGAATACCCAGACCCTCTATGGCGATTTGAAAACCCAATGGGGGAATGCTTCACTAAGTCTTACCAACTTCAACAACTACACTTATTTTCAAGAAGAAACCTTAGGGAAAGTGCGTCCTGAGCAGTACAGTAGCAATATACAATATTTGCAACTGAAAGTACAAAAAGAGTTTAAATTTGGTAAATGGGGCTTAGATAACACTATGCTCTACCAGCAAGTGGTACAAGATAGCAATATTTTGAATGTACCTACTTTCGTGACTCGCAATAGTTTTTACTTTGCATCACACTTGTTCAACAAGGCAATGTACTTACAAACGGGGATAGGGTTTAATTACTTCACCAAATATTACTCCAATCAGTACAATCCGCTTTTAGGAGAATTTGCTGTACAGACGGCAGAGAAGACGGGAAACTTTCCGATGTTTGACTTTTTTCTCAATGCCAAAGTGCGTACGATGCGCATTTTCTTCTCTTTAGAACAATGGCAAGTGCCCGTGAGCAACTGGCTAAAAATAGGAAATCCTTACAACTATTATTCTGCACCACGTCAGCCGTATAGAGATTTTATTATTCGATTGGGAATTAAGTGGGACATTTTTAGTTAAGAGTTAAGAGTTGAAAAGCAAGAAAAATAACGAATAAAATCTATATGACTAAAAAGACAATTTTCGATACACAAGTATTAGGACATCCAGCGGGGCTGTTCGTGCTTTTCTTTACAGAAATGTGGGAGCGTTTTTCGTTTTATGGAATGCGTGTACTGCTCATCAACTTTCTTACAATGACGCTTATAGGGTATAACCCAGGATGGGCGTGGAGTACTGAAAACGCGGGTGCACTCTTTGGTACGTATGTTATGCTTCTTTACCTTACTCCTATACTTGGAGGTATAATAGCCGATAAGATTACCGGCTACCGCTGGGCAGTAATTATAGGGGCGGTGATTATCACCTTAGGACACGTGTCGATGGCTTTTGAAACTGAGGTTTCACTCTATTTGGGACTTGCACTTTTGGTGATAGGAACGGGCTTTTTCAAACCTAATATGGTGTCATTTGTATCGGAAATGTACAAAGACCTACCCGAGAAGAAAGATGCTGCTTATACCATCTTCTATATGGGAGTAAATTCTGGAGCTTTCTTTGGAATGATGCTTTGCGGTTACTTGGCAGAACGCATTGGGTGGAGTTGGGGCTTCGGTTTGGCAGGAGTGTTTATGCTCTTGGGAACTATACAGTTTTGGTTTGCCAAACCTTTATTCGGTTCAATAGGATCTGAGCCACGCAAGCAAGAAAAAAAAGAGACTACAAATGATGCAAAACAAGAAGAGGAAAAACTCAATCCGTTTACTACCCTAGATAAGATATTGGTAGCGCTTTCGGCAATCATAGGTATTGGCTATGCACTAAACGACCCTCTCTCAAAAATATGGAATATCGACCTCTTTGGGTGGGCTGCTACCTCAGGGCTTAAAGGGCAATATGTGATGGTGATTGTAGGCTTAATAGCTTTCTTTTACCTGATAGGTAGTCGCATAATGCGTTATACCACGATAGTGCGCGACCGTATGCTTACCGTGGTCATCTTTGCCTTTTTTGTGGTGTTCTTTTGGTTGTCGTTTGAACAAGGGGCTTCGTCTTTAGTGATTTTTGCACGGGATAATATAGAGCGTGAATTACAGGGTAATTGGGCAGTACTTTACAATATTTTCAATGCACTACTCACCGTGATTCCACTATTACTGATTACCTACGTACTTTTCCTTTTGATAAAGAAAACCTACAAAAAGATATTTCCTGCCGTAGTAGTGTTATTGGTCTGTTTTAGTCTTGTATGGGGCATTGCTTCGTGGATGCTACAACGCGACTTTAAAACCACAGCTTACAGTGTGAGTTATCAAGCCTATGAACAAACCGATACACAAGGCAGAACTACTTATATCCCTATTACTGAAGAAAACAGAGTCGCTCGCCCTGATTTGAAAATCGTAGAACGTACTACTATCATAGGAGTAGCTGATTATCACCTAAAAGTAGGGCAAGAGATAAAATTGCTGAGCAAGAACAACAAAAACACTTCGTTTGGCTATGTAGATGCCGAAAAGGAACAGTGGGCAAAACAGCGGGGAGCAGAGCTCAATACTGACAACGGGCTGATAGTTGCGCAAGTGAAAGAAGAGCGCGATAACTGGGTAGAGACGACTGTATCGTGGTTTTCTATCCTGAATTCTTTCTTCATTATTGCCTTAGCGAGTTTGTTTTCACGTTGGTGGGATAGCAAGTATAATCCACCCGCTGCGATGAAATACGGCATCGGACTGCTAATGCTCTCAGTAGGATTTGGTTTACTTGCCTTAGGCTCTCACGGGGTA
This sequence comes from Capnocytophaga sp. oral taxon 324 str. F0483, assembly GCF_000318315.2. Classification (NCBI taxonomy): domain Bacteria; kingdom Pseudomonadati; phylum Bacteroidota; class Flavobacteriia; order Flavobacteriales; family Flavobacteriaceae; genus Capnocytophaga; species Capnocytophaga sp. oral taxon 324. Next base: position 237,022 of record NZ_KB291527.1, read on the forward strand.
ACTCACGGAGTAAAGGTGAGTATGTTATGGCTTGTATTTGCTTATATGTTTAACACTATGGGTGAGTTGTGCTTATCGCCTGTGGGGCTTTCGTACGTCTCGAAGCTTGTACCTGCACGAATGATAGCATTTATGTTTGGGGTATGGTACCTTGCTGTAGCTATTGGTCATAAATTAGCAGCTGTACTGGGCGGACAGATAGAGAATATCACCCGTGAGTACAGTTTGAGTACTTTCTTTTTGATATTTACCATTGTGCCTGCCGTAGCAGGGGTACTCATTATTCTCATCAATCCGTTTGTGAAGAAACTGATGCACGGAGTGAGGTAAGTGAGTTCTATTCTTGTGGAGAATATTTATTTTAGTAAATAAAAAATAGTACACCTAAGACAAATATAAATATTTAATTATGAAAAAACTTCTCTTTTTACTCCTACTTCCCTTGGCAATGCAAGCACAACCGCTGGTGGAGAAAACACCACCTGATTATATCAAAACGATTATCTTCAAAGCTAACGGCAACGATAAAAACCAATTCCCTATCGTGCGCCGTAATGAGTCGTTTAGTTTGCAGTTCGACGATCTCGGGGGTAATGAGGAGACTTATTACTATAAAATCACCCATTGCAACGCCGATTGGTCTGCCTCTTCTCTGCTGAAAAGTGAATATCTTAAAGGCATTGATAACCAACCGGTACAGCCCGAGAGTAACTCCTATGGTACCCTGCAAGGCTATTCGCATTACCGCCTTACTTTCCCTAATGAACTCACTAAAATCACTCTCAGCGGTAACTATATGCTCTCTATCACCGATAGTTATGGCACAGAGCTCTTTTCACGCCGATTTGTGCTCTATACACCCCAAGTGAATGTACTCACCGAAGTAAAACGCGCCCGCGATTTGCAGTACTTCGATACCCAACAAGTGGTACAGTTCACTATTAAGCAGAAAGATTTTAGACTTGATAATCCCAATGTAGCGGTGAAAGTAGCCATACTGCAAAACTACCGTTGGGATACGGCTATCACGGGCGTAAAACCTCAGTACGTGATGGGTAACGACCTCGTGTATCGCTACGACCGCGAAACGGCTTTCTGGGGAGGTAATGAATACTTTTATTTCGATAGCAAGGATATACACGTGCCTGCATCGGGAGTCTATCGTTTGGATAGAAGCAAATGGGTAAATAGCTACTTGTTTACCAATGTAAGCCGTGCGAGCAATGTCTATACTTATTATCCCGATATCAATGGCGATTTCTTGGTAACCACTATCAACGGAATGAACCCCAGCAACGAAGCCGATTACACCCAAGTGCATTTCGCCTTAGAAGGCAAATCTACTTTTTGGGGTAAAGAAGTGTATGTATACGGCAAGTTTAGCAACTACGAACTCCGTGAGGAATACAAACTCACTTATGACGAAAAAGACGGTCTTTTCAAGGGGAAAGTACTCCTTAAACAGGGATTTTACAACTATAAGTTTGCTACCAAAGCAGGTAACACAGTTGATTTCAACGAAATAAGTGGTAATTTTCAACAAACTGAAAACACTTACCTCGTGCTCGTGTACTACCGCGCTCCTGGCGCTCTCTACGACGAGGTGGTAGGCATCGGCTCTGCTTCTAGTACCAATATCACAAAATAGGTCGTAGTACGACAGGCTTTTATACATTGTTACACTTTACCAAAGAGTGAAACTTTGGTAAAGTTGATTTTATTAATCATTAAACATTAATCATTACATCAATGTCTTCTCCTTTAGCAGAACGTATGCGCCCCACTTCCTTAGCGCAATATGTGGGACAAGAGCACTTAGTAGGAACTCAAGGGGCTTTGCGCCAACAGATAGAACGCGGTCTTTTGCCATCGCTTATCTTTTGGGGTCCTCCAGGGACGGGTAAAACTACGCTGGCAAACATTATTGCGCACCAAAGCAACCGCGCTTTCTATACCTTGAGTGCTATCAGTTCGGGGATTAAGGAAGTGCGCGAAGTAATTGACCAAAGCAAACAAAGTGGTGGACTCTTCACTACCCAAAACCCTATTGTTTTCATAGACGAAATTCACCGATTTAACAAAACCCAGCAAGATTCCCTTTTGCAGGCTGTTGAAAAAGGTTGGATTACCCTCATTGGGGCGACTACCGAGAACCCCAGTTTTGAGGTGATTCCTGCCTTGCTCTCTCGTTGCCAAGTGTACATACTGAACGCCTTTGAGCGCAAAGATTTAGAACAACTGCTTCACAATGCCATTACCCAAGATGCTATTCTTAAAACTAAAACTATTGAACTGCAAGAAACTGAAGCTCTTTTGCGACTCTCAGGTGGCGACGGGCGCAAATTGTTGAACACTTTTGAGCTCATCGTCAATGCGACTCCTGAAGGTGAACCAGTAGTGATTACGAACGACAGCGTCCTCAGATTGGTGCAGAAAAATACCGTACTCTACGACAAAACGGGTGAACAGCATTACGATATCATTTCGGCTTTTATCAAATCGATACGAGGCAGTGACCCTAATGGTGCAGTCTATTGGTTGGCACGAATGATTGAAGGCGGTGAAGATGTGAAGTTTATCGCACGCCGTATGCTCATTCTCGCTTCGGAAGACATTGGCAATGCGAACCCTACGGCAATGATTTTAGCTAATAACACCTTTCAAGCCGTTACGACTATTGGTTACCCCGAGGCGCGTATTATCCTCAGTCAGTGTGCTATATATCTCGCTTCTTCGCCTAAGAGCAACGCTTCTTATAAGGCAATTAACAAAGCCCAACAAGTTGTGAAGCAAACAGGCGACCTGAGTGTACCTATCCATTTGCGCAATGCCCCTACCAAACTGATGAAAGAGCTCGGCTATGGCAAAGACTACCAATACGCTCACGACTACGCTTATAACTTTGCCTTTCAGGATTATTTGCCTGATGAATTACAAGGTGAAACCTTCTATGAACCTTCTGATAATCCACGTGAAAATGCCCTGCGCGACTATCTTAAAAAACTATGGGGCGAGCGATATGGGTACTGAAATTAGCAAATTAGCAAATTTGAAAATTAGAAAATGAGGTAAATGACAATAATGCTAGAAATACTGATAATTAACTTTGCCAAAGGTGCGAGCCGCACAGGCAGTCGTAGCACGACGGGCTATTAACTTTGGCAAAGTTTGAGATGAAAAAGCGATGTGTTGGGGCTGTTAGGAAGATTCGGAAGGAAACGGAGAAGTTCGGAAGAGGGGAGGGAGGATTTTTGGTGAAAAAAGGCTATAAGGAGGGTGGGGTTAGCTTATAGAGAGCTTATAGGAAGGCTTATACGAATCTTGGACGATTGTTATAGAAAGGGTGTGTAAAGAGTTAATAGTGAGGGGTTAAGAGTTAAGGGAGAGAAGCAGTTTTGAGGGTAATAAATCGAAAGGAAAGCAAAGATGAGGTGAATGAATAGGGGAGAAAAGACTATAAAATTTTGAATTCAGATTTTAGTATTTAGAGTCTCTGAGCTATGTGCGTGAAATAATTTTTACTTTTCAGTTTTCTTCACTATCTTTGCACTCTTATTTATGGTTAAAACAAATGAAATTCAATATAGTTTCTGACTTTGCCCCTACGGGCGACCAACCTCAGGCTATCGACCAATTGGTAAAAGGTATAGAGCGCAACGATAAGTACCAAGTGCTATTAGGCGTTACGGGCTCTGGAAAGACTTTTACTATCGCTAATGTGGTGGAGCGCATTCAGCGTCCTACTCTTGTGTTGGCACATAATAAGACGCTGGCTGCTCAGTTGTATTCTGAATTTAAGGCTTTCTTCCCCAATAACGCGGTGGAATACTTCGTCTCTTACTACGACTACTATCAGCCGGAAGCTTATATACCTTCCACAGGAACTTATATCGAAAAAGACCTCTCTATTAATGATGAAATTGAAAAACTGCGTCTCAGTACGACCTCTGCTTTGCTGTCGGGCAGACGCGATGTATTGGTTGTGGCATCGGTGTCGTGCTTGTATGGTATCGGTAACCCTGTGGAATTTCAAAAGAACGTGATTACCCTCAAACAAGGCGATATACTCCCCCGTACCAAGCTGATGCATCGATTGGTACAAAGTCTCTATGCCCGCACAACTGCCGAATTTAGGCACGGCAACTTCCGCATCAAGGGCGATGTGCTTGATGTCTTCCCAGGTTATGACGACAATGCTTTCCGCATTCACTTCTTTGGCGATGAAATTGAAGAAATAGAACAGTTTGACCCTACTACTAATCACGTGTTAGACCACTACCAGAGCCTCAATATCTACCCCGCTAATATGTTTGTTACTTCTCCCGATATTCTCCAAAAAGCGATATGGAACATTCAACAAGATTTGGTGAAGCAAGTAGAGTTCTTTGAGGCTTTAGGCAAACCCTTAGAAGCCAAACGGCTGAAAGAACGCACTGAGTTCGACCTTGAGATGATACGGGAATTAGGGTACTGTTCCGGCATTGAGAACTACTCTCGCTATTTGGACGGTAGAGAACCAGGCACACGTCCGTTTTGCCTTATAGATTACTTCCCCGATGATTTCTTGATGGTTATCGACGAGAGTCACGTAACCGTCTCACAAGTACACGCGATGTATGGTGGTGACCGCAGTAGGAAGGAGAATCTTGTGGAATACGGATTCCGGTTACCCGCTGCAATGGACAACCGTCCGTTGAAATTCGAGGAGTTTGAAGCGCTTCAAAACCAAGTGATTTACGTGAGTGCTACCCCAGCCGATTATGAGCTCCAACAAACGCAAGGTGTGTACGTAGAGCAGGTGATACGCCCCACAGGATTGCTCGACCCCGAAATAGAAGTGCGTCCGAGTGCCAATCAAATAGATGACCTTGTGGAGGAAATACAAGTGCGCACCGAAAAAGACGAGCGTATATTGGTAACCACCCTCACCAAGCGAATGGCAGAGGAGCTTACCAAATACCTCACTCGCATTGGTATTAGGTGTCGTTACATTCACAGTGATGTGGATACATTGGAGCGCGTGGAGATTATGCAAGACCTGCGCAAAGGACTCTTTGATGTGCTTATAGGGGTAAACCTCCTCCGTGAGGGCTTAGACCTGCCCGAAGTGTCGCTCGTCGCTATCCTCGATGCCGATAAGGAAGGCTTTTTGCGTTCTACTCGTTCGCTCACTCAAACCGTAGGCCGGGCTGCCCGCAACGTGAATGGAAAAGCAATAATGTACGCCGACAAGATTACTGAGAGTATGCAGCGCACTATCGATGATACTAATTATCGTCGTGAAAAGCAAATGAACTACAACAAGGCACACAACATCACGCCTCAGCCTTTGCACAAGAAGATAGAGAATAGCCTCAGCAAGAGCCCTATAACCGAATTTCACTATGATCCTTCGTTTAAAGAGCGCACAGCTGCCGAAGCACAATCGGTATATTTATCAGCTAAGGAGTTGGAAAAGAAAATCAAAGAAACTCGCAAATTGATGGAGGTAGCTGCTAAAGAGCTGGATTTTGTAAAAGCTGCACAGTACAGAGATGAGCTAAAGAAATTGCAGGAATTAGCAAATGAGAAAATGAGAAAATGAGCAAAGTGTGGTGATTTGGTGATTTAGGAATTTTGGTGTAATTTTGCGCCCTAATACATTAAAAGATAAAAAATGCAAAATGGTATTTATGCAAAGATAACTACCACGAAGGGAGTTATTTTACTTCGTCTTACTTATGAAAAAACGCCTGCTACGGTAGGGAATTTTGTAGCTCTTGCAGAAGGGAAAATGAAGAACTCACAAAAACCACTTGGTACGCCTTATTACGATGGACTTACTTTTCACCGAGTTATTCCTAACTTTATGATACAAGGAGGCTGTCCGTTAGGTACTGGCACAGGAGACCCAGGTTATCGTTTTGACGATGAATTTCACCCAGAGCTCAAACACAATAAACCAGGAGTCATTTCGATGGCAAATGCAGGACCAGGCACGAATGGGAGTCAGTTTTTTATTACGCACGTAGCCACCCCTTGGCTAGACAACAAGCACACGGTGTTTGGTGAAGTTGTGGAAGGACAAGAAGTAGTAGATGCGATTGCACAAGGTGATAAGATTGAAAAAGTAGAAATAGTGAGAGTAGGAGAGGAGGCAGAAAAATGGGACGCCTTAAAAGCCTTCAATGATTTTAATGAAGCCAAAGCAACTCGTTTGGCTGAAGAGAAACGCAAAGCTGAAGAAGCCTTTACCAAAGAAGTAGCGGGCTTTGAGAAAACGAATAGTGGTTTATATTACCAAATTACCCACAAGGGTAATGGTAAAAAAGCAGAAGCAGGGCAAAAAGTAGCCGTGCACTATACAGGTATGTTGCTTGACAAGACCGTGTTTGATAGTTCTTATCGCAGGAAAGAACCACTACAGTTTACTGTAGGTGTTGGACAAGTGATTGCAGGTTGGGATGAAGGAATATTACTTCTTCACGAAGGAGATAAAGCCCGATTGGTAATCCCATCAGAACTTGCCTATGGCAGTCGTGGTGCGGGAGGCGTAATACCACCTAATGCACCTCTTATTTTTGATGTAGAATTAGTATCAGTAGGGTAACCTTATTTTTTATTAAAGAAGAGTATTTAGCTATTAAGCCATTTGCTCTTCTTAAAGTTTTTGCCTCTTCTTATTAAGTAGGCGTGATAGGCACTAGGGATATCGTTTTGCCATTTGGGCAACAAAAGCAAGATGAGAATTACATCTAATTGTGAGAAGAGCCCCCAATAAATAGCTAATTGCAAGGGAAATCCTCCGTGACCAAAGCCTATGAGGGAGATAAATGCTGTAAGTAAGCATAAGCCCCACAACTTGGAGAGAAAAGCGTGAGTACAGGTTTCTTTGCCAAACTTCAAAAAACTAATAGTATAACATAACCCTTCCATTATAAAAATAGCTATTACTTCATACCGATACACCTTTATGAGCTCAGGGTTGAGATGATAACACGCTATTCCTATAGAGAGCCAAAATACTAAATCTGTTTGGCTATCCATTCGTCGCATTTTTACTGTACTAATACCCATTTGCCTTGCGATAATCCCATCGAAAATATCGGAGAGTAAGCCAAGGATGATGAAAACTATAATCCATAGCCTTGCTATTGATTCTTCAGTGTAATAAGAAAAGATCAGTATGGTAGGGGCTAATAAAAAACGAAAGGCTATTAGTAAGTAAGGTGTCTTCATTTTAATAAGTTCTTATGAGAACAAAAATACAATATTTTTCTAATATACAAAAAAATATATGTCTTTTGGTAAATTAGCAGATTATGTATTATATCACACTTGAGTACTAAAATTATTATGAAAGGATAGTTTGGAAACTACTTATAGAGGTTAGAGATAAAAATGTGAATGTATGTTTAACTGTTGGTAGTTAGTTGTAAGAGAAGAAAAGCGTGTTAGAAAACACTAAGAAGCCCAAAAATAATTATAACTTTAGTATTAAAAATCAACCACTTACCAAATTATTAAAAAAATCTTCAAAAAAAACTTTCAAAAAATTTGCTAGTT
>NZ_KB291528.1:0-12733 GCF_000318315.2 Capnocytophaga sp. oral taxon 324 str. F0483
CCTTACAGTTTTGGTTTCAAACTTTGCCAAAGTTGGTAACACAATATTTTTTGTCAAAAATATTCCTTTATTTTGTAGGAATGATATTTTTTTGTACATTTGCCTCATTAAACCAAAATAACTATTATAAGAAGTACTAACTCGTATAGTTTTTAAAATAGTATTATAAAATAACATATAGCGTTTCGCTTTACAGTTTCCTAATTTCTGAAAACGACCAATTTTTCAATGTTACAAGGAAAGTGAAAGTGGAAATGCCTGCGGTTACGTGGGCATTCCTTTTGCTTATTTACATCAGCCTTTGGTCGGGCTTCAGAAATTGAGCAATAAGGAATGTTCCCACGTTTTTTTATTGCTCTGTTATAGTGAAACCTACCTAAAAGGCGGTAACCGAAAAGCCTGAACAGAGTAGATATAAACTTAATTTTATGTAACAATAGCAATGAAAAACAAAAACAAAAACGTAGCGTGGGCGACTTTTCGCACTGCTACACAGGTAGTAGCCATTATGGCAGTAATTTTAGTAACTCTTATCGCTTGTGGTAAAAGCGACAGTGGGGGAAGTGCAGACAACAAGAACTTAATTGGCACTTGGAAGTTAGAAAGTATGACTATTGATGGAAAGAATGTAGAGGATATTGTTTTTGACGATGGTGAAAAGATATCTAAAGCCTCTAAAAAATGCTTTTATCGTACATCTTTCACTTTCTTAGAAAAAGAAGGGGTATTCTCTAATTGTGCGCTTGGAACTTTAAAAAAACAACGAATGTAAGTGTGAATCTGTTTCATTTATTTACACTGTCTCAGGCAATACTATAGTTTTAAAATCAACTACTGGAGAAGCAGAATCTATGTCTATAGTAGGAAATAAACTTGCTCTTAGTGCTTCAAAAGAAGATGAAAAAGGAAATAAACATACTTATACTATGACTTTTGTCAAGCAGTAAACTTCCTATATCATTACCCTTAGAAACTTATTTAAGGAACAAAAAGAGCAAAGCGCGTTAAAGTGCTTTGCTCTTTTTTAATCTGCTAACTCCAAAAATCTTAATTTACTCTGTTGTAGTTTTTTCAGGTAATTCATTATGTTCTTCTCGTTTAAATACAAAAGTGTCATAATAAGTATTGAAAAACTGTACAAACATAACCGCACCTTGTCGGTCTTTGTAGACTTCTACTAACAAATCCCCATCTTTATCAGGAGCTATGCGTATTCTATCGATATCCACTCCTAAATAAATAGGAATAAACGGATAGATTCTAAACCTATTATAGCGTTGCCAAAAGTTCTTCTTCTGTTTGCCTTTAAAACCAGCTACCATTCTCACAGTAGTCGTGCTATCCTTCACTTTTTGGTAACTCACGTACAGTGAATCTGCTTTTACTTGCAGTTTAAACCTACTTAAAGGTAGCGCTGTTTCTTGGTATTCTTTGGGCAGTAGCGGAAAGAACAAGGGAGCTTGCTTTTCCATAGGCTCAGAATACACATAATACGTTCCTTCATTAAGGATCTTAATAGCAGCTTCATCCATAAGAGCTGTCATTTTAGGGCGCTGTACTGTTTTACACGAAAACAGCAATAACGATAGTAAAACAAAAGCAATGGTTCTCATATAAAATTATTATTAATCATTCACCACTAATCATCAGTTTCTCTCTTTTAGCATCGGTACAAACTGAAAAGTCCCGTGCGTAGTCTTGTGAAATTCTTTTTCCGATATGCGCTCGTAAAGCGTCATTGTTTGAGTTTCTTCTCCTATCGGAATTACCAAACGTCCTCCTACCGCCAATTGTGCAAGCAACGCTTTCGGCACATAAGGAGCGCCTGCTGTTACCAAAATACGGTCAAAAGGCGCTTCATTAGGAATTCCTTTATAACCGTCGCCAAAGTACATATGCACAGTACGATTCATTAGTTTGGGGAGTAGTTTTTGTGTTTGCTTAAAGAGTTTCTGTTGTCGCTCAATAGTGTAAAGCTGTACCCCTAAATATAGCAGTACACTAGCTTGATAGCCACTGCCCGTACCTATCTCCAATACTTTTTGTCGAGGTGATACTTGTAGCAATTCCGTTTGGAAAGCTACGGTATAGGGTTGAGAGATAGTTTGCCCTTCCTCTATCGGGAAAGCCTTATCTTGGTAAGCGTGATCTTCAAAACTGCTATCCATAAACAAATGGCGTGGTATCGTGCGAATAGCCTCCAATACACGCTTGTCCTTTATGCCTTTTTCTCTCAATAAATCAGCTAATTGATTCCGTAATCCTTTGTGTTTTAATGTGTCTTTCAGCGGTAGCATCTTCTTGTATTTTCGGGTACAAAATTCAACCTTTTTTTTCAACTAAAAAAGTATTTGTGTTATTTTTTTGCTAAAAAGTTGATTAGTTTAAAAATTATTTATACTTTTGTGGCGGAAAAAACTAAATTAGGAAAGAGATGAAGCGTTTAAAACGTAACTTGCATTTCATCTTTGTCTTCCTTTTAGCTACGGCTTGCAGAGTGAGCGATACCTCCTCTGAAGCCACTCAAGTAGTGAAAGTTGAAGATAGATATGAAATGACACTACCTAACTCTCTTACCAGCCAAAATAATCTTTATGAAGAAGCCTCTCTGCAATATGGCAACGGTAAGTCTGAGCTTTTTGTTGCAGTAATCGATGAAGACCGCAAGGAGCTTAATGAGGTACTTTACCAAGTGTTAAAGGACTCTTTGCATATTAAAAACAAAAAAGCCTTTGTTAAATCCTTCGGATTAAAGGACTATTTTAGCATCTGCAAAAAAGGTTGGGCAGAAGCCAAGATGATGCGCCCTACTGATAAACAAATTACCGAAACTACCATTAATAAATATCCTGCTGTAGTAGTTGAAACTACCGAAACCGTCAATGGTATCGGAGTCTTTTACGTGGTGGCTATTGTCGAAACTAAAAAGACCTACTACCAAGTTTTTACCTGGACGTTAGCTAGCAAAAAAGAAAAGAATTACCAGCAGATGAAAGACATTATCAATTCCCTAAAAGAATTATAAATATTTATCTAATGACTATTAATGTAGCCCTTGCCAGCTTTGGTATGAGTGGACGGGTATTTCACGCCCCTTTCATAGCACAACACCCACAGTATCACCTCTATGCGATAGTAGAACGCCATCGTTCCGATTCGCACGCTCTATATCCTGGTGCTAAACTCTATCGCTCAGTAAACGAAATGCTACAAGACCCTGCGGTAGATTTGGTAGTGGTCAATACCCCCGTGCAAACCCATTATGAGTATGCCAAAGAAGCGTTATTAGCAAATAAGAATGTATTGGTAGAAAAGCCTTTTACGGTTACTGTCGAGCAGGCTGAAGAACTCAATACATTGGCTACAAAACAAGGCAAGCTACTTTCCGTTTACCAAAATAGGCGTTATGATGGCGATTATTTAAAGGTAAAAGAAATAGTAAACAGTGGTATACTCGGCGAACTTAAAGAAGTAGAAATGCGCTTCGACCGTTTCCGAAGTGAAATTAGTGCCAAGGCTCATAAGGAAACTCCCGAACGTGGGGGAGGGGCTCTCTACGATTTAGGAGCACATCTCATAGACCAAGCACTCCAGCTATTTGGTACTCCTAAAAACGTATATGCCGATTTGGGTTACCTTCGCAAAGGTACTCAAACCGACGATTATTTTGAACTGATTTTCTTTTACGAAAACGAACTACGCGTCCGCCTTAAATCCACTACCTATGCTTTGGAACGCCAATGGGAGTACACCTTGCACGGCACTAAGGGTTCCTTCCTTCAACAGCGGTTCGACGGACAAGAAAATGCCTTAGTAGCGGGCACTATCCCTTCAGCCTCTCAGTGGTTGCCTTTTGTTGCCGAGCCTAATGGCATTCTCCATACACTTGAAAAACGTTTGTTTACCACTGCCCAACACGGTAACTATTGGCTTTTTTATAACGACCTTTACCAAGCTTTAACAGGCAAAGGTACCAATCCCGTACCTGCCACTCAAGTCGTTGAAATTATCAAAATTATTAGTCAATTTAGCCAATAACACAATCTGCTAATTCTCTAATTTTCTAATTTGCAAATTACAACCTTCCTTGCAAGAATTTCTTTACTTTCTTCACATCATACCCCTTCCCCGATTCTAAATCTTCACTTTTTTGAGTGAAAAGCACATCTCCTTTTTCATTGAGAATCAAAAAAGAGGGATAACCATATTGTGCACCAGGGTTTCCGTACTTTTTAAAAGCCTTTTCATTCTTGTTTTCAGGTGAGAAGTTTAGGTGATAAAAAATATATTTCTTATCCAAAATACTTTTCAGTTCAGGCGTAGTAGTCACCAAATGGTTAAAGCGCAAGCACCACACACACCAATTCCCACCTATTTGCACCAACACTTTTTTGTGTTCTTTTTTAGCTTGTTTTAGCAGTTGTGTAATACGTGCATCACCGTCTTCCTCAGGGTGATAAGGTTGTTCATAACCAGCGCGTTCTTTACTTATTTCCTCACTGTTTTGAGACCAAAGAGCAGTACCTCCCCAGCAGAGGAGTGCTATAAAAAAGTATTTCTTCATAAAAACCAAATCTTTTGAAAATATATAATTACAAAAAAAGTGCCAAGATATTTCAAGAGCTACATCGAGGCTGTTCCAAAAGTCTTAAATTGCATTTGCGTCGCTACACTTTGCCAAAGTTGCCTGTGCGACTTGCACCTTTGCCAAAGTTGATTGCCTTGATAATCAATTTCTTTTAGTTATATTGTAGAGGCGATTGGCAAATTGCCTTCACAATAAACATTACTAAATTTCCTCTTTTCAATAGATTTTATCTATCATAAATAGCTCTTATAAACATCTAATATATAGGTTATTAATAGCGTTCCTTCGTCTTTTGTTCGTCTTTTGTTCGTCTTAGCTTCGTCTTAGGTTCGCTTTAGCTTCGGTCAAACTCCCTCCAAAATGGCTCTTTTTTCCTCATTTCTCATAGATAATATCTATATAAAGAAAACTATCCGCTTAATGAGTTGATATTTTTAAATATCATAACTATTTTGTAGTTTCATTTTTTATTGATTTTTAAGATTTCCATAAGGTTAGATATTCCTTTTATATTCTAAATTCTCATTTGCTAATTTTCTAATTGGCTAATTCCCAAATTACTAATACATTATCTTAAAAATATTTCATAAAAAGTATGGTTATTCCAAAACAAAACATTACCTTTGCCTATCATTAATGAAAAATAAACGAAACAATTGCTTTTTATGGATAAGTATTCTTTTTTGAATGCCGCAAGTACGGCTTATTTTGGTGATTTATACGATAAATATCTCGAAAACCCCGATGCGGTAGAACCCAGTTGGCGCGCTTTCTTTCAAGGTTTCGATTTTGCTCAAGAGCAATACAGTACTCCGGTAGAAGAAGCAGTACCTGTAATGGTACAACAAGTGGTGGGTAACGAAAACCCTGCGCTTTCCGAAACTGTCAAGAAAGAGTTTGCCGTGCTTAACCTCATCAATGGTTATCGCACTTACGGTCACTTATTCGCACAAATTAATCCGCTACGTCCTCGTGAGCCATATACACCTACTTTGGCTATCGAAAACTACGGGCTTACGACGGCTGACCTCAATACTACCTTCGATGCTGCTCGTGAAATAGGCTTAGCTCCCTCGCCTTTAAATGCAATTATTGAGGCGTTGAATACTACTTATTGTAAGTCGATAGGGGTAGAATATCAGTATATTCACAATCCCCAAGAACGCGATTGGTTCACCAAACGATTACAGCAAAATCACAATAAACCTCAGTTTTCTAAGGAAGAAAAACTGCAAATCCTTAACAAACTTAATGAAGCCACTTCTTTTGAGAACTTCCTTCATACTAAGTATGTAGGTCAAAAACGTTTTTCGCTTGAAGGCAACGATGCGCTCATCGCAGGTCTCGACTTTATGGTGGAAGCTGCTGCCGAGCAAGGCGTAAAACACGTAGTACTCGGTATGGCGCACCGTGGGCGATTAAATGTATTAGCCAATGTGTTCGGCAAGAATCCAAAAGATATCTTTTCCGAGTTCGACGGTAAGGATTACGAAATGGACGATTGGTTCGACGGTGATGTGAAATACCACTTGGGTATCACCACCCAACGCACTACTCGTGCCGGAAAAACCGTAGATATGAATTTGGTACCTAATCCTTCGCATCTCGAAGCTGTAGATGCCGTTGTAGGAGGTATTACTCGTGCGAAACAAGACCACTATTGTCAAGAGAATTTCCGACAAGCCTTGCCTATCATCATTCACGGTGATGCTGCTGTGTCAGGGCAGGGTATCGTCTACGAAACGGTGCAGATGTGTGGCTTGAGAGGCTTCACCAATGCGGGTACCGTTCATATAGTGATAAACAACCAAGTAGGGTTCACTGCTAATTTTGCCGACTCGCGTTCGTCGTTGTACTGTACCGATATTGCAAAGATGAACGATTCGCCTGTGCTTCACGTAAATGCCGACGATGCCGAAGCCGTAGTGCGCACTTTTCTCTTGGCAATCGATTACCGCCAAGCCTTTGGCAAAGACGTGTATATCAATCTCTTTGGCTATCGTAAATACGGTCATAATGAAGGCGATGAACCGCGTTTTACACAACCTCTTTTGTACAAAATTATAAGTAAGCACGACAATCCCCGCAATATTTACGCACAGAAGCTAATCGAAGAAGGGCTCATACAGCAAAGTTATGTTGCCGAGATAGAGAATGCTTATAAAGCTACTCTTGATGCCGACCTCGAAGCATCTCGTCGCGAACCACTTACGATATTAAAGCCCTTTATGCAAACCGAATGGCAAGGCTTTGAAATAGCATCGCCAAAACAAATGTTACAAAAGGTAGATACGACTATTAGCAAAGAAAAACTCGACACAATAGCCAAGGCACTTACTGAATTGCCTGCCGATAAACCTTTTATCAGTAAGGTGAAGAAGATTGTAGCCGACCGTAAAGAGGCGTATGCACACAACCATATCGATTGGGGAATGGCAGAGCTCTTGGCGTATGGTTCACTCCTTACTGAGGGCTACGATGTACGTATCACTGGGGAAGATGTGCAACGCGGTACATTCTCGCACCGTCACGCTGTGCTCAAAACAGAAGATACCGAAGAAGAAATATGCTTCTTGCAAGACCTCAAAGCCAAACAATTGGCAACAGGTACTTTCCATATCTACAATTCGCTGTTATCCGAATATGGAGTCTTGGGCTATGAGTACGGCTATGCGATGGCAAGTCCGCGCACACTCACCATATGGGAAGCACAGTTCGGCGATTTCTCCAATGGCGCACAAATAATGATTGACCAGTATATCTGTTGTGGTGAAGACAAATGGAAAGTGCAAGACGGATTGGTAATGTTACTCCCTCACGGTTATGAAGGACAAGGAGCTGAGCACTCTTCAGCACGCATAGAACGCTATTTGCAACTCTGTGCTGAGAACAATATGTATGTAGCCAATTGTACTACCCCCGCTAACTTTTTCCACCTACTACGCCGCCAAATGAAGACTACCTTCCGTAAGCCGTTGGTAATATTTACTCCTAAAAGCTTATTGCGTCACCCCCAAGTGATTTCAACTGTGGAAGACTTAGCTGGCGGACAGTTCCAAGAGGTGTTAGACGACCCTCTCGCTAAAGCTCAAAAAGTAAAACGCGTAGTATTTTGCTCTGGTCGCTATTACTACGACCTCTATGCCGAACGCGAAAAACTTGGCAGAGACGATATAGCCTTAGTGCGCATCGAGCAGTTGTTCCCACTACCGCTAACACAGCTTAAAACCATTATAGCAAAGTACAAACACGCCACCGACTTTATTTGGGCGCAAGAAGAGCCTAAAAATATGGGCGCTTATGGTTATATGTTAATGAACTTCGATTTGGTAAAATGGCGTTATGTAGGTACTCCCGCCTATGCAGCCCCTGCCTCTGGTAGCCATACCCGTGACCGCAAACGCCACAACAAAGCTATCGCAACTGTATTTGAATAATAAAAAACTAAAAATACCAATTGATATGAAACGAATTATTACATTACTATTGCTGATAACCACTTATGCACTATCAGCGCAAAAAACAGTTACCAAAATTGTGTCACGAGAGCAGAATTCACCCTTGCTCGTGGTGAATGGCGTTCTGATAGACGATAACAAGATAGGTAGTATCTTTTTAAACGCAATTGATCCTAATGATATTGAGAATATCAACGTACTTAAAAGCGCACTTAAAGATCCTTCTGCTACTGTTTTATGTAGCAGTAAAGCCGAAAAAGGAGTGGTTATCATTACGTTGAAGAAAAGCAAAGACACTTCTAAGAAAGATAACCTATCAGGAATAGAAAATCCTAACAAAGATTTTCCTCTGGTTGTTGTCAATGATGTAGAGTTTTCAGATCCTGAAGTAGGAAAGCTTTTTATGAACAATGTCAATCCTAAAAGAGTAGAGAGTATCGTAGTGCTAAAAGACAAAAAAGCTACTGAAAAATACGGTGAGAAAGCTAAAAATGGAGTGATTTTAGTTACTCTAAAAGGAAAACCTGAAAAGTTAGATATACCACCTTATGAACCTAAGTCGTAGTACGACGAGCAATTCGTCGCAAACTTTGGCAAAGTTCAATCCCTATGGGGAACGTAGCTTTCTAACACATAACACCTAAAAAGATGAGTCGAACTTTTTACATTAAAAACACACAAGCACCTAAGGAAATGACTCCTCAGCAATTGCTCGACCTCCAGCGTGAGGGATTTGTACAATACTCTATTGATGATAACGACGAGCATTACTCTCAAGTGATGAATGCACCGCTCAGTGATTGGGGCTATATGCTGATGGGACAAGAAGGCATCAGTGGTCGCGGTTTTGAGGTCTCTTACGACACCGAAACCCAAGACTACGGTGTGCGCGTCTTTACTCCCAGTACCGAAGCCGATTGGTTAGGTGCGTACGAGTTTATTGGCAAAGTAGCCACCGCATTGGGTAGCAAAGTGGTTGATGAAGAAGGAGAAGTTTATGAGCCCAATGCCATTACGTACGATTATAGAAACGATATTAAATTTGGCATCAAATGTTATGAAGGTGAAAAAGGAGGATCTTATCTGTTCGGTGTCTACCGTCCTATATGTTTGTCAGACGAAATGATAAACGAGTTATTAGCTGCCGAAGATAAGGTAAAAGCCTTTAGTCAGCTTATAGAAAAACAACTATATGAGCACCCTGATGCGTATATCGCACGTCAGCAGTTTTTTAGAAATGACAGAGGAGAGGTGATGGGAGCTTATGCTCTTACAGAGGGTGTCCCTACTATCTTGCCATATGAATATCCGCCTTTTGTAGATTTCACCCAAGTAAACCTCAGTCAAGACGATGTAAAGTTGTGGCGCATTAGTTTGGTAGTCATCAACGGCGATGAAAACAACCCTAATGCTTATGAGGTACTCGACGGACTCGATTACCAGACCTTTTTAGAGCGATTGCCTCAAGAGAAAATACAAAAACTCGATGGTCACTATATGCTTATAACCCTCAACCGACAAGAACTCGAAACTCTCTTGCAAAACGACAAGCAAGAACGCAAAGGCTTATTAGCAAAATTGAAAAACATTTTGAGAACGAAATAACTAATACCTAACACCTAAAACTAAACGATATGTTGGAAATGAAAGTCCCTTCACCTGGGGAATCTATCACCGAAGTAGAAATAGCCCGTTGGCTTGTAAAAACAGGTGATTATGTAACCAAAGACCAAGCTGTTGCCGAAGTGGATTCCGATAAGGCTACTCTCGAACTTCCCGCTGAAGCCAGTGGAGTCATTACACTGAAAGCCGAAGAAGGCGAAGCCGTAAAAGTAGGACAAGTGGTATGCCTGATTGATACTAAAGCAAAAGCACCAGTAGGAGCTTCATCAGCAGGTACTTCACCATCACAACCAGTTAAACAGGAAGCTCCTGCGGCACCCAAACCTACAGCTCCAGCACCTTCCACAGTTCCTATAACACCTGCATCTTCTGCAAAGCAAGTTCCAAGTCCTGCCGCTCGTAAAATATTAGCAGAACGCGAGATTCCTGTATCAGCAGTAGTGGGTACAGGTAAAGGCGGTCGTATTACCAAAGATGATGCACTTAAAGCCTCTAAACCTTCGATGGGGACTCCTACGGGTGGCGTTCGCAAAGAAGTGCGTACTAAGATGAGTATGTTGCGTCGCAAAGTGGCCGAACGTTTGGTGAGTGCTAAGAATGAAACCGCTATGCTCACTACCTTCAATGAAGTGGATATGACGGCTATTTACGAGTTGCGCGCCAAATATAAGGACGCTTTCAAAGAGCGCCATAATGTGAGTCTCGGCTTTATGTCGTTCTTTACTTTAGCCGTCGTGCGTGCCCTTAAACTCTTCCCCGATGTCAATTCGATGATTGACGGACAAGACAAGGTAACTTACGATTTCTGCGACATCTCTATTGCCGTTTCAGGACCTAAAGGCTTGATGGTTCCCGTGATTCGCAATGCCGAGAACCTTTCGTTTAGAGGTGTGGAAGCCGAAGTAAAACGCTTAGCTACCCGCGCTCGTGATGGACAAATTACAGTAGATGAAATGACCGGTGGTACTTTTACGATTACTAATGGGGGCGTGTTTGGCTCTATGCTTTCTACTCCTATCATCAATCCGCCACAATCAGGGATTTTGGGTATGCACAACATCGTCGACCGCCCTATCGTGCGCAACGGACAGATAGTGATTGCTCCTGTAATGTATGTCGCTCTTTCATACGACCACCGTATCATCGATGGACGTGAATCAGTAGGATTTTTAGTAGCTGTAAAAGAAGCTCTCGAAAATCCTGTAGAAATTCTAATGAATGGCAATCCTAAACAAGCTCTTGAGCTCTAAGGAATTAGAGAAAAAGATATAGAAAACTCCCTGTAAAGCTAATAGCTTTACAGGGAGTTTTAATAATTAGTAAATTATGAATCAGTTACTTCACGAAAGCAACGGCTTTCATTTCTTCAATAAAACGCAGAGCAAGTTCATCGGCTTCTGCTTGACTTTTAGCTTCAGTGTAAATGCGAATAATAGGTTCAGTATTAGATTTTCGCAAGTGTACCCAGCTTTGAGGAAAATCAATCTTTAAGCCATCGATAGTATTGATTTGCTCGTGTGCGTACTTCTTCTGCATTTCACGTAAGATATTATCGGGGTTAATGTCTTTGGTAAGTTGTATTTTGTTCTTGCTCATATAATAAGCAGGATAACTATTGCGCAAGGTCTTTACACTGCATTTTCTTTCAGCAAGTAAGGAAAGGAATAACGCTACACCTACCAAAGCGTCACGACCATAGTGTAGTTCAGGATAGATAATACCTCCATTGCCTTCACCACCTATGATTGCGTGCACTTCTTTCATTTTAGCAACTACGTTTACCTCACCTACAGCTCCTGCTGCATACTGTACTCCGTACTTTTCGGCTATATCTCTCAACGCACGAGAAGAAGAGAGGTTAGAGACTACATTTCCTTTGGTTTTTCCTAAAATATAATCGGCGCAAGCAACCAAAGTATATTCTTCGCCGAACATTTCACCTTCTTCCGTAATAAAAGCTAATCTATCTACATCGGGGTCTACTACGATACCAAAATCGGCTTTTTCTTCAAGTACTTTTTTGCAGATGTCTCCCAAATGTTCTTTTAAAGGTTCGGGGTTATGAGGAAAATGTCCGTTTGGTTCACAGTACAAACGAACTACTTCTACGCCAAAACGTTCTAATAACTTTGGAATTGCAATACCTCCTGTGGAGTTCACCGCATCAACAACTACTTTGAATTTACAATTGCGTATGGCTTCGATAGTGGAAGATGTTAGCAACCCTAACACTGCCTCAATATGTTTTTGAATATAGGTATTATCGTGAGAAATGCTTCCTAAAGCTTCTACGTCAGCAAAAACCACCTTGTTCTCTTGAGCAATGGTTAGAATTCTTTCGCCTTCTTTAGCACTGAGGAACTCTCCCTTATTGTTGAGAAGTTTTAAGGCGTTCCACTGTTTAGGATTATGACTTGCAGTGAGAATAATGCCCCCATCGGCTTTTTCCATTGTAACAGCTACTTCGACGGTAGGAGTTGTACTTAGCCCGATATCCACTACATTAATGCCTAATCCTACAAGGGTGTATTGTACTAAGTTCTGTATCATTTCGCCCGAAATACGTGCGTCTCTTCCTACAACCACCTTTATATTTGCTTTGTTGAGGTTTTCTTTGAGCCACGTACCATAAGCGGCAGCGAATTTTACGGCATCGATAGGGGTTAGATTTTCATCGGGTACACCTCCAATAGTACCACGAATACCTGAGATTGATTTGATTAATGACATAATTTTAGTGATTATACTCTCTTCAAAAGATAATCATAACATAGAAGAGAGTGTGTTTTTTCGCGACAAAAATAGGATAAAAAAATGATATATAAAAATTTGAAATCATAAAGATTAATGGTTAATGGTTAGTGATTAATGGTTAGTGATTAATGGTTAAATTAAAGAAGGCTTATGGGATAAACGAACAACAAGCGAAGAAAGAATGGGTCTACAGTGGGTCTACAGTGGGTCTACAGTGGGTCTACAGTGGCTCTACAATGGGTCTACAGTGGGTTTACAGTGGGTTTACAGTGGGTTTACAGTGGGTCTACAGTGGGTCTACAGTGGGTCT
>NZ_KB291528.1:12753-83846 GCF_000318315.2 Capnocytophaga sp. oral taxon 324 str. F0483
TCTACAGTGGGTCTACAGTGGGTCTACAGTGGGTTTATAGTGGGTCTACAGTGGTTCTACAGTGGGTATACAGTGGGTCTACAGTGGCTCTACAATGAACAAAAGACGGTGTGACCTGTACGGGCAGATAGAGAAAAGACGAAGAATGAACGAAGAAAAGATGAAGGAAAAGTGAAGGAAAAGATGAATGACGAATGACGAAAGCCCCCGAACCCCCGAAGGGGGACAAGCCTTAAAGAGAAATTAGTGAAGACTATCAATCTGAAAGACAAGACCTATTTGAAGAGAAAGCGAAGCTAAAGTAAACCTAAAACGAACAAATAACGGTAGGAGCCGCAAGGGTGGATAAAGAATAAATGAACAAAAAGCGAATTTAAAGTAAATGAAATTGCGATTTTCTATGGCTTTATAGAAAAGATATTTGCTTATACTGATTTGCGATAGGAGCGCCACCAACGTTCGGGGATAGTGCCACTAATGGCTTCTTCGTAGTCTTGAGGTAGACAAGGAATAAGTCCGGAGGGTATGTGGTTTTGAGGTCCGGAGTATTTATCGCCTCCGGGTTTCATCCACCAGCGTTCGGTTTGTGTGCTTTTGAAGAACTCTATTTGGATATCTTCAATGGGTACGATGTATTTAGTGTAATTCTCGTCGTTTATCACAGGTAGTTCTTTGATACGGAAGTTAAATCCTTCGTAGAAATACCAAAGCATTTCGGCGAGTAGCTGACTTGCCAAATCGGTATTGGGGATATCGAAAATACCTGCCACTTGCACATTACTACTGATACCTGCATAACGCGTGATAGCACATATTTCCCTACTATTGAAGCCATTTACATTACCTTCAGTTAACATATCTTTTGCCTGCACACAGGTCATATCGACGCTCACGATATCGGCATCACGCATTGCGGGCTCGATAATCTTCAAATCATTCACTATATTGCCCAAGCGGTGTACTTCAAAACACATTTTTTCGAGCAAATCGAGCTCTTCTTGAGCTACGTAATAAGACTGATAGCCAAGATTGGTAAAATCGAGTAAATTCACGGGAGGTTCTGAAATGAGTTTGCTCATATAGGAGCTCTCTACAAAGAGTTCTTCGGTATCGCCAAAATCGAACTTAGCATCTACACACACTACATTCACCATTTGTTCGAGACTATCGAAAGCACGGTAGAGGGAATAAGTAAAGTCTTGCGAACCCCCCAGTACCACAGGGATAACGTCTTGCTTAATGAGCTCGGCTACAATTTCTTTGATAGCAAAATGAGTATCGTCGTCGGTTTCGCCTAAGGGCAAGTTACCCAAATCGGCAATGGCAAAATTCCAATTTCCCATAAAGAGAGAATACAGATGCTGACGGAAGCGATAGAATGACTGTCCTTCTGTTTCGATACAGAAAAAGGCAATTTTCACGTCGGTAAGATCAGGTAAACCAAGGGAGGGGAGGTGTTTATGGAGTTGAAAACCCACTTGTTGTGGCTTGTAATCGTCTAAGGTAAAAGCTTCATCAACGGGTTGTAAATAGGATAGTGACATAATTTTTCTTATTAATAGACGGCAAAGGTAGGGGATAATTAGCAAATTAGCAAATTTGAGGATTAGCAAATTATTTGTGGTTCTTCACTTGTAGTTCGTAATTATTTATTATTTTTGCAAAAAAATAAGGCCTATATTAGGCTCTTTATATTTAAAGATAAAAAAGGATTCACTTTAAAATGAAGATATTACATATAGACAAAAACCACCCCTTGATGCTTTCACAACTCGCAGCACAGGGTTTTGAAAATTACGAAGACTATACAAGCTCTAAAGAGTCTATTGAGGCTAAAATAGCTGATTACGATGGATTTATTATACGCAGTCGTTTTACTATAGACAGGACATTTTTAGACAAGGCTACTCGATTGAGATTCATAGGCAGAGTAGGTGCAGGGCTTGAAAATATAGACGTAGCTTATGCCGAAAGTAAAGGTATAACGCTCATCGCAGCCCCTGAAGGCAATAAAAATGCAGTAGGCGAACACGCACTCGGTATGCTTCTGGCATTGCTGAACAAGTTTAAGAAAGCCAATAACGAAATTAAAAATGGCAAATGGTTGCGCGAGGAGAACAGAGGTTGGGAGCTCGACGGCAAGACAGTAGGTATCATAGGCTACGGCAATATGGGAAAGAGTTTTGCTAAGAAGTTGCGCGGTTTTGACTGTAGTGTGATTTGCTACGATATACTCCCCAACAAAGGTGACGAGAATGCCAAACAAGTAACCTTAGTAGATTTTTTTCGTCAGGCAGATGTAGTGAGCTTGCACACACCTCAAACCCCACAAACTATAGGTATGGTGAATGAAGTGTTTATCAATAGTTTTGCTAAGAGTTTTTGGCTCTTAAATACTGCACGTGGGAAGAGCGTAGTTACCGATGATTTGGTACGCGCCTTGCAAAGCGGGAAAGTATTAGGAGCAGGTTTAGACGTGTTAGAATATGAAAAGGCATCGTTTGAAGACTTCTTTAGCGACGAACAAATGCCCCAATCGTTTAAATACCTATTGGAAGCGGATAATGTGCTTCTCACTCCTCATATTGCAGGCTGGACTTTAGAAAGTAAAGAAAAGCTTGCGCAGATAATAGTAGACAAGATAATTAGCAAATTTGGGAAATTAGCAAATTGACAAATTAAATAGAAATGAAAAAGAATTATTTACTCATTGGAGTAGTAGCCTTACTGCTCGGCAGTTGCTGTGCTACTAAAAACATTACCACAACGCAAACTACTACGCAAGAAAGTGCCCTCATTGCCAACGGCAAATTGTGGTCGTCTTACTTTCAGCAAAACGCTGCTGAATATGAAGCTTTGTGTTTGCAAGCCTTCAACGTGGCACAATTGCGATTGGACGAAGCCCTTGCTAAAAAGGGCGATAAACCGCTGGCAATTGTTACCGATATAGATGAAACCTTTTTGGACAATTCGCCCTTTGAAGCCTATTGTGCGAAACAGGGTATTAGTTATTCACAAAAAGCGTGGGAAGAATGGACAGTTTTAGGCGATGCCAAACCGCTAACAGGCGCGTTAGAGTTTTTTAAATACGCCGATAGCAAGGGAGTAGCTATTTTCTATGTGACTAATCGTCGTGACAACGAACGTGAAGGTACGACCAAGAACTTGCGCAAGTACAATTTTCCTTTGCCTTCGGACAATCGGCTTATCTTGCGTTCTGCTGAGAAGAGCAAAGAAAACCGTCGATTACAAATTGCTAAAGATTACGACATTGTGCTCTTGATGGGTGACAACCTTTCCGACTTTTCTAAAGATTTCGATGGTGGTACTCCAAAAGAACGTTCAGAGGCAGTACATAAGAATAAAACAGAGTTTGGTAAGCGTTTTATTGTGCTCCCTAACTATTCTTACGGCGATTGGGAAGGAGCTGCTTATGGTCATAAATACTCTATTCCAGAAGCCGAGAAAGAAGCGATTATTAAGAATAATACAAAGGCATTTAAATAGGTAAGAGGTAAAGCTAGGGTTGTGGAATGGGCGGTATGTGAATAAGAGACAAAAATATTGTCAATTGAAAATTAATTTCTATCTTTGCAAAAAATTCAGCACTATATGCCTAAGAACACTGTTACGCCCTATCAAGATTCAGCACAGGGTAAAAAGGAACAAGTTACCCAAATGTTCAACACTATCTCAGATACTTATGATGGTTTGAACCGTTTGATTTCGTGGGGCTCAGATGTAAAATGGCGTAAATTTGTAGTACAAAAAGTGGCAGAGATACACCCTACTACGGTGCTTGATGTAGCTACGGGCACAGCCGATTTAGCAATTGCTCTTACTACTATTCCCAATGTGAGGATTACAGGATTAGATATCTCAGAAGGAATGTTGGAAGTAGGGCGCGAAAAGATAGCTAAAAAAAAACTTACTGACCGCATTAATTTAGTACACGGAGACAGTGAGCAACTACCTTTTGCTGATGCTACTTTCGATGCTGTAACGGTAGGCTTTGGAGTACGCAACTTTGAAGATTTAGAAAAGGGACTAAGTGAAATTCTCAGAGTGCTGAAACCTAAGGGGCGCTTGGTGGTATTAGAGACTTCTGTACCTAAAAAGTTCCCTTTCAAACAAGGGTATCATCTATATACAAATTATATGATGCCCCTCATAGGCAAACTCTTTTCTAAAGACAGGTCGGCTTATAGGTACTTATCTGATTCGGCTATCCATTTTCCTTACGGGAAGAAGTTTCAAGAGATATTAGATAAGGTAGGTTATCAGAAAACTGAATATTATCCTAAAACCTTAGGTGGAGTAGTCACCATTTACATAGCTAATAAATAGAACTTTAACAATAAAAAATGAATAAGAAAACATTTAAAAAGAGTCTTATAGGGTTGTTCTTATTTTTAGGAGCATTGAATTTGTATGGGCAAATCAAAGAGCCTATTATGAACTTAGAACATTTTGATGACAAACGTTTTCAATGGGGGTACTATTTTGGTACCAATGTGTTTGACTTCAAAATAGATTACCGCGACTTAAATTATCGCACAGCTAATCTGCGAGAAATACAAACTGACCGTAAATTAGGTTTCAACGTAGGTCTTACAGGCTCTGTGCGCTTAGTGAAACATCTCGATTTGCGAATTGAGCCAGGTTTGGTGTACAACAAGCGTATTCTTATCTTCCCTGGATTCTCTGATTCGAGAGATTC
This sequence comes from Capnocytophaga sp. oral taxon 324 str. F0483, assembly GCF_000318315.2. NCBI lineage: Bacteria > Pseudomonadati > Bacteroidota > Flavobacteriia > Flavobacteriales > Flavobacteriaceae > Capnocytophaga > Capnocytophaga sp. oral taxon 324. The sequence goes on from NZ_KB291528.1 coordinate 17,474, forward strand.
GATGCGTGATGTTCCTTCTACATATATTTATATTCCGTTATTGCTAAAGTATAGTGCTAAGCGCTGGTATAACGTAAAACCCTACGTAACGGCAGGAGCTTCTATGGTGTTTAACTTGAGTAGTAATGCGAATCTAAATGTTGATAATTCCGAAAAGACTTTCCGTGCTACAAGAAATGTTTTCTTTTATGAATTAGGTTTAGGTATTGACTTCTACACTCCTTATTTTAGAGTCTCTCCTTCTCTGAGAGCCCTATTTTCAGTTAATAATGAGTTGATACCCGATAATAATCCCAATAGCCCTTGGACAAGTAATCTTAATGGTTTAAAGAGTCGTGGGTTCTTATTAAATCTAAACTTCGAATAATATGAAGAAACTAATCCTTATAGTAGTTTTTTTGATAAGTCTTGCGTCTTATGCGCAGAACTTTAGCTACCCTATGGCAAGTCCACGTCAGGTAATCACACAACAGTTTTCTGTGAGTCAAATTACAGTAGATTATGGTCGCCCAAGTGTGCGAGGGCGTAAAATATTTGGCGAATTAGTCCCCTATGGGAAGATTTGGCGTTTAGGAGCTAATCAAGCTACGAGTATTAGTTTTCTTCAGCCTGTAAAATTTGGTGGCAAGTCGGTAAAGAAGGGCGATTATGCTATTTTTGTAACTCCTGAAGCTCACCAGTGGACGGTAGTTCTCAATTACGATGCCGATGCGTGGGGAGCTTATAGCTATGACCCTAATGAGAATGCTATTGAATTTACAGTGCCTGTTACTCAAACCAAAGATTTACAAGAAGCTTTAGAGTTCTCATTCGAGAATATTTCTAATGAAAAAGTAAATTTAGTAATTCGTTGGGAGTACACTAAAGTGGAAATTCCTATTGAAATAGACAAAAAAGAAACTATTGATAAGATTATAGAGCAACTCAAAGAAGTAAAACAATTTGAGAGAGACTTGGAAGGTAAAGACGATAAGAAATAATGGAAAGGAAACAAGTATGGAAATATAGTGTTTTTGCTATTTATATAGTTATTTGGCTTGTTTTTCGTACTTTTCCTACCGTTACAGAACACATTTATAGTAAAGGTATCTACCCGTATATAGCTAAAGTGTTGCACTTTTTATTCGGGTGGGTACCTTTTTCTATGGGTGATATTCTATACACGTTGCTCATTATAGGTATATTTTTAGCCGTAGTAAAACACTTCAAAAAGTTATGGCAAGCCCCCTTAAAAATCTTAGATAAGATATTTTCAAAAATAATACGTATTGTCTTTGCCTTTTTCTTCCTTTGGGGGTTCAACTATTTTAGGGTACCTTTATCGGAGTCTTTACACATTTCTAAAGAATATACCCAAGCCCAACTGCTGAAAGCTACACAAACGTGTATTGACAGAGCCAACACAATCCATTCCCGATTAGCAACCAATGATACTACTAAAGTAGACTTTTGGCTTTCACAAAAAGAAATATATCGCATTGCTTATAACGGCTATCCTCTGGAGAAACAAGGTGTTACAGACTTTAAAGCAATGAAAAGCGTCAAACCTTCTCTTTACAGTAAATTGCTTACCTATATGGGATATAGTGGGTATTTGAATCCGTTTACTAATGAAGCCCAAGTAAACAGAAAGATGATAGGTTATAGTGTGCCTATTACTGTTTGCCACGAGATAGCACATCAAATGGGGTATGCTGCCGAAGAAGAAGCAAATTATTTAGGGTATTTGGCAGCTCTAAAAACTGATAATCCTTATTTTAAATACAGTGCAGAACTCTTTGCCTTGCGCTATTTTCTCAATGAAGTAGCTCAAGTAGCCCCTACTGAATATGAAAGCCTTCACTCCCAAATTCACAAAGGTATCTTTGAAAATTATAAAGAAGTGCGTTTGTTTTGGCAACAATATGAGAACAAAGCTGAGCCTGTTTTTAAAGCAAGCTACGATGCATTCTTGAAAGCAAACAAACAATCACAAGGTATCAATAGTTACGATTTAGTGGTAGGATTACTAATTCCTCATTATGTTAGAAATTAGGAATTAGAACTAACCATTAATCATTGACCTTTAATCATTAATTACAGAAATTTGTTAAGTTCCATTAGTAAAACTTCACTGTCTTGAAAGCCTTCTCCCCGCCAAATAAGATTCATATTATTAAAGATAATAACAGTAGGTAAGACACTTATCTTCAGTGCCTTACTTAATTCTTTATTCTTGTTAATGTCTACTTTCACAACCTTTACTCTATCCTTCAAAATAGTAACTATTTCGCGTAATACAGCATTCATATGTAGTGAAACTTCAATACCTTCAGAATAAAAACAAATGAGCACAGGTGTATTTACATTGATGATATCACCAAATTTCTCCATAATTTTATGTTTAAAATAATGGCACAAAAATACAAAGTTTTTTTTAATTACAAATAGAAATAAGCAAAATATATTATTTTTTATTTTTAAAAAGCTATTAACGCTATCTTATCTTCCTCTTCTCTTTAGCATTTCTTCGTTCATCGTTCGTTCATTGTTCGTCTTTTGTTCGTCTTTTGTTCGTCATTTGTTCGTCTTTTGTTCGTCTTTTGTTCGTCTTTTGTTCGTTCATCGTTCGTCATTTGTTCGTTCATCGTTCGTCATTCGTTCGTTCATCGTTCGTCATTCGTTCATTTGCCCGTGCGGCTCGCACCGTTCATTGTTCGTTCTTCCTATAAGATTCGTATAAGCTAAGTATAAGATTGCTTCAAACAAAAACTGTCTTTCTTTGTTGTTTATAGATTCGTTTTTCTATTGTTGGCAAAGTTTCTATTTTTTGGAATTCGTGGGAGATTAAAAAAACAGCGAAACTACCTATTTGTAATTGCTTGTTTTGCTAGAATTTCTGTAGTGTAAGTCATACTATCTCTTATGTCGAACTCATATTAAAATTAAAAAATATCTAAAAAAATTTGGTAGTAACAAATATTCTTTCTACTTTTGCCATTATTACTCCGAAAAGGGGTAATTTTGTCATTTAAAATATATAAAAATATGAAGTTTATAGTATCAAGTTCTTACTTATTAAAGAAGTTACAAGTATTTGGCGGTGTAATCAATAACAACAATACAATGCCTATACTCGATAACTTTTTGTTTGAACTGTCTACCAATTCTTTAACTATCTCTGCTTCCGATTTGGAAACTACTGTAAGAGGTACTTTGGAAGTAGAATCAGATTCAGAAGGGAGCATAGCAGTATCAGCTAAATTATTGATAGATATCCTTAAAACCTTTTCAGAACAACCCCTTACCTTTTTGGTAAAAGAGAATAATGTAATAGAAATTAGCTCTACTACCGGTAATTATACCTTAGCTTATTTAGATGGAGAGGAGTTCCCTCGTCCTGTAGCCTTGCCTGAATCGAGCAAAGTAACGATGATAGGCGATGTATTAGCAACTGCCGTGCAAAAGACTATTTTCGCAGCAGGAAATGACGATTTACGTCCTACAATGAGCGGTATTTTATTCCAATTCAGTGAAAACGGACTTACCTTTGTAGGTACTGATGCTCATAAATTAGTGAAATACGAACGCTTAGACATCAAAGCTAATGAAGCGGCTGATTTCATTATGCCTAAAAAACCGTTGAACATTCTCAAAGGTATTTTAGCAGGTAGCGAAACAGAAGTAACAATAGAATACAACGAGAGCAATGCAAAATTCTCTTTTGACGATATGGAATTCATCTGCCGCCTTATAGATGGTAAATATCCTAACTACGATGCGGTAATTCCTAAAGAAAATCCTAACAAACTTATCTTAAATCGTTCGCAATTCTATAGTTCTATTAACCGTTTGTCGTTGTTTTCAAATAAAACTACCCACCAAGTGCGCTTGAAAATAGCTGGTTCTAGCTTGGTAATTTCAGCTGAGGACGTAGATTATAGCAATAAAGGTGAGGAGCGTTTCACTTGTAACTATCAGGGAGACGATTTAGAAATAGGCTTCAACTCTAAGTTCTTGAAAGAGATGATTAATAACTTAGACTCTGATGAAATCTTGATAGAAATGTCGTTGCCAAATCGCGCTGGACTTATCACGCCTGTTGATGGACTTGATGAGGGTGAGAAAGTGCTAATGTTGGCAATGCCAATTATGCTCAACACAAATCAATAAATAAAGAATTTTTCATTTTTAAAATGAAACGCCTTATGAGTCTTTTTAAGGCGTTTCTTTTTTTAAGAGAGAAATTACAATGTTTATCATTCAAAAATAACTATCTATGAAGTCTATTTTAGAAAGAATAAAACCTTTTACTTATATAGCTAGCTTATACCTTATCGTATCGTTTGTGATGCGCATCGTTTTTATGGTGCACCCTATCACTGCTACCACATTTTCGGTGTGGAGTGTGTTTAAGATGCTTTTCATAGGCTTACTATCCGACGCTTTTGTGATAGTATTGGCAAGTAGTATTTTAATGCTTTATTTCCTCTTTATCGCCAATGTGAAGTACAAAAAACCTTACGGAGGCATTATTTTAGGAGTGTTTATCCTCATACTACTCTATATACAGTTTTATCCTAACAATATATTTGCTCAATATGGGGGTGTGATTCCCGAAATCGCATTAGCTTTCTTCGGCTTTAAAACGCTGTGTTTTGCCTTATTACTCTTTTTGCCTAAGTACAGAGCCCAACTGCGCAATGCATTGTATTTTATTACGTTGGCTATCTATGTATTTGCCATAGTGATGAATGCAGTAAGCGAATATTTCTTTTGGAATGAGTTCGGGATTCGTTATAACTTTATAGCAGTAGATTACCTTATTTATACCAATGAAGTGATAGGTAATATAATGGAGAGTTACCCTGTAGTACCCTTATTTACAGGGGTTTTTGTAGTAGTATTGGCAATTACTATATATTTATTTCTCAAGACTAAGAGTGCGCTCAAAACAATACCTACCCTCTTTGAAAAAACGGTTATAGTAGTGCCCTATTTACTGTTAGTGCTTATAGGAATGTGGAGATTACCCCAGCTTGGTGCTATGACTGCCGAAAATACTTTTGCTCAAGAAATACAAAGCAATGGTGTTTACAAGTTTTATTACGCTTTTACTCATAGTGAGTTAGATTTCTTTCAGTTTTATCCTACCTTGCCAGATAAAGAGGCTGAAAGCATTGTGCTCAAACAACTCAATGCGCCTGCTCTCGAACGCCAAATTGTAAGCGATACTACCGAAGTACACCGCAATGTCCTCCTCATTTCAGTAGAGAGTCTTTCGGCAGAATACCTTACAATGTATGGTAATGCCGATAACCGTACACCTTTCTTGGATAGCTTAGCTAATAACAGCTTATTTTTTACTAATTTGTATGCTACGGGTAACCGCACTGTGAGAGGGTTGGAAGCTCTAACTCTTTGCATACCACCTACTCCAGGCGAAAGTGTGGTGAAGCGCAAAGACAATAAAGATAAGTTTACCACGGGTAGCGTGTTCAAAAGTAAAGGTTATGATGTGAAATATCTCTATGGAGGTGATAGTTATTTTGATAATATGAAGGATTTCTTCAGTGGTAATGGTTACGATATTGTAGATAGCAAGAGCTTTACTCCAGAAGAAGTAACTTTTTCCAATATATGGGGCGTTTGCGATGAAGATATGGCAAACAAAGCTATAAAGGTGATGAATGAACAAGCTAGAGCAGGCAAACCGTTTTTCAATCACTGGATGACAGTAAGTAATCACCGTCCGTTTACTTATCCTGAAGGTAAAATTGACATTTCTCCTACCGAAAAACGACGTGCAGGTGGAGTAAAATATACCGATTATGCTCTCAAGCGATTCTTTGAGATGGCAAAACAACAAGAGTGGTATAAAAATACTCTTTTTGTGATTGTAGCCGATCACTGTGCATCGAGTGCAGGTAGTACCGAATTGCCTTTAGATGGTTATCGCATTCCTTGTTTTATTGTTGCCGATTTTATTGCTCCTAAAAAAGTAGATACAATGATATCACAAATAGATGTGATGCCTACTGTTTTTGGTTTGCTTAACTTTAGTTATACATCTAAATTTATAGGGCAAGATGTACTAAAAGAAGGCTATCAGCCACGCGCTTATATTGCTACTTATCAGGATTTAGGTTACTTAACCCCTGATAAACTCACTATTATATCACCTTTGAGAAAAACCACTCAATACAGTTTGTGCAAAGAAACAGAACAACCCTCACAAGAGTATCCGTTGTTTTATAAGCAAATAAAAGAAAATAATGTGAATAAGGAACAAGCCGATGCTTGTATTGGTACTTATCAAGCTACTGCCGAGTGGTTAAAAAACAAACAGTTCAATGCGCTCAAGAAATAAGCTAAAAATTATCAACGACCCTATTTATGGGTTTATCCATATCCCCAGCACTTTAGTGTTTGACATTATTGAGCATCCTTATTTCCAGCGGCTCAGGCGTATCAATCAAATGGGACTTTCGTATTTGGTATTTCCGGGGGCTAAACACACTCGTTTTGAGCACGTATTGGGGTGTGTGTTCTTGATGCAGAAAACAGTAGAGATGCTCCGTTTCAAGGGAATACAAATCTCTGAAAAAGAGGCTGAAGGACTCTATATTGCCATATTGTTGCACGACATAGGGCACGGACCTTTTTCTCACGCAATGGAACACAGCATTGTCGAAGGTATTTCTCACGAGGAAATCTCGCTGCGCTTTATGCAAGAGCTTAACAAGGTATTCAATGGCAAATTAGATACCGCTATAGCAATATTTCAAGGTACTTACCCACGTAAGTTTATGCATCAACTTATCTCGGGGCAGTTGGATATGGACAGAGCCGATTACCTCAAACGCGATAGTTTTTATACAGGAGTCGCTGAGGGGAATATAAATTCTGAACGCCTTATCTCAATGCTTAACGTACGCAACGACGAATTAGTAGTCGAAGAAAAAGGCTTATACTCAGTAGAGAAATTCCTAATAGCCCGCCGCTTGATGTATTGGCAAGTGTATTTGCACAAAACCAGCGTAGTAGCCGAGCAGATACTCATCAGGTTGCTCAATCGTGCCAAAGAGTTGGTGCAACAAGGGCAAGAACTGACTATGTCCACCGCCTTAGCTTTCTTTGTGAAAAACAAGATATCCAAAGATAATTTCTCACAAGAAGTACTTGAGATGTTTGCTCGTTTAGACGATACAGATATTATTTCGGCAATGAAAGAATGGCAGTTTCACCCCGATGTAGTCCTTTCTAAACTCAGCAAAATGTTGCTCAATCGCGATTTGCTAAAAATAAAAGTCCGCTTAAACGATTTTGAAGAACAGAAGATAAAGAGACTGCAGAAACTATCTCTTGCTAAAGGAGTAGAAGAAAAGCATATTAAGTACTTTGTCTTTACAGGAGTGATGACTAACAGAGCGTATAATCCAGGAAAGGAAATAATTAAGATTCTCACCAAAAATGGAAGAGTAGTAGATCTTACTAAAACCTCTGAAGCCATCAACTTAGAACCTCTTTCACAAGTAACCGAACGATACTATATTTGCTATCCAAAGTAAGGTAGAAAAGGAGGGAGTAAAATTACCAATAGAGAAAAAAAATAGCAAAAAGAGTGCTATATGAAATAATTTTTATATTTTTGTTGCGAAAAACAACCTTTTTTAAGACAAAAACATATAAATATTGTTTTATATCGTTTTGATTATAAACTAATTAAATGAAATTTACAGCATTACAAATAGCCAATGTACTCGGCGGTGAAGTAGAAGGAAATCCCCAAATTGAAGTCTATAAACTTTCAAAAATTGAAGAGGGAAGTGAAGGGAGTATATCTTTTTTGGCAAACCCTAAATACAAACATTTTATCTATACTACTCAGGCATCCATAGTGATTGTAAATAAGGACTTTGAGGCTGAAGATAAAATATCAGCAACTTTAGTGAGAGTAGACGATGCTTATGCCGCTTTTACTAAACTCTTAGAATTTTACAATCAAGTGAAAATGAATAAAGTAGGTATAGAACAACCTTCGTTTATCGCTTCATCTGCTAAAATAGGACAAAATGTATATATAGGAGCTTTTGTGTATATTGGCGAAAATGTAGTGATAAGCGATAATGTGAAAATCTATCCTAACACTTACATAGGTGATAACTCATCAGTAGGTGAGGGGACTACTATTTTTGCAGGCTGTAAAATATATTCCGAAACTGTCATAGGCAAAGATTGTATGCTCCACAGTGGAGTAGTATTAGGTGCTGACGGATTTGGCTTCCAGCCCAATGAAAAAGGAGAGTTCAGCAGAGTACCACAGATAGGTAATGTCGTGATTGAAGATTCTGTAGATATAGGTGCAGAAACAGCTATAGATCGTGCAACTTTAGGTTCTACTATCATTCGTAAGGGGGTAAAGTTAGACAACCAAATACATATTGCCCACAATGTAGAAATAGGTAAAAATACAGTGATTGCTGCCCAAACAGGCATCGCTGGCTCAACTAAAGTAGGCGAAAATTGTATGATAGGTGGTCAAGTGGGAATCGTAGGTCACTTAGTAATAGGCAATCGCGTGAAAATACAAGCCCAAACAGGGGTAGGTCGCAACCTTAAAGATGACGAAGCAATACAAGGCTCTCCCGCTTTGGGGCACGCTGAATACAACAAAGCTTATGTCATTTTTAGAAAATTACCTAACTTGCTTAAACGCTTAGAAGAATTAGAAAAAAAATTAAAATAAATACACTATGGTAAAGCAAAATACTTTATCCAAAGAAATTACCTTAGAAGGTATTGGGTTACATACTGGTAAACAAGTAAAAATGGTGCTCAAACCTGCACCAGTAGGCAATGGTTTTACCTTTGTACGTACCGATTTAGAAGGAAACCCCGTTGTCGAAGCTGATGCTACCTATGTAGCGAGTACAGAACGTGGCACTGTTTTAGAGAAAAAGGGGGTGAAAATCCAAACCTGTGAGCACATCTTAGCAGCGCTCGTCGGTATGGATTTGGATAATGTGATTATTGAGCTCAACTCCTCCGAACCTCCCATTATGGATGGTTCTTCTAAATATTTTGTAGAAGCTATAGAAAAAGCGGGTATCACTCCTCAAGATGCAGAGCGTGATGAGTATATAGTAAAACAAGTAATTACTTACGTAAATGAAGAAACAGGTAGTGAGATTACTCTCATTCCTGCCGAGGAATACCAAGTGACTACAATGGTAGATTTTGGTACTAAGATTTTGGGCACCCAAAATGCTTACCTCAATAAACTTTCCGAATTTAAAACCGAAATAGCTGATGCTCGTACTTTTAGTTTCTTGCACGAACTCGAAGCTTTACTTGATCACGGTTTGATTAAAGGAGGAGATTTGAATAATGCTATCGTATATGTAGATAAAGAAATTTCTGATAGTACGATGCAGAAACTTAAAAAGATTTTCAACAAAGATAATATTTCAGTGAAACCTAATGGAGTGCTCGATAATCTTACTTTGCATTACCCTAACGAAGCTGCTCGCCATAAACTATTGGATGTAATAGGCGATTTGGCATTGGTAGGTACACGCATTCGCGGAAAAGTGATTGCTACTAAACCTGGGCACTTCACCAATACCCAATTTGCTAAAAAACTTTCTAAGATTATAAAAAATGAACGTCGTAACAACGTTCCTTCTATAGATATCAATCAACCGCCGTTACTCAATACTGTTGATATAATGAAGTTGTTACCTCACCGTCCGCCATTCTTGTTGGTAGATAAAATCTTTGAACTTTCTGACAAACACGTCGTAGGTTTAAAGAATGTAACAATGGATGAACCTTTCTTCGTAGGACACTTCCCTGGAGCTCCTGTAATGCCTGGAGTGCTCCAAATAGAAGCAATGGCACAAACAGGAGGTGTATTGATACTTAGTACCGTACCTGACCCCGAAAATTATCTCACTTACTTTATGAAAATAGACAATGTGAAGTTCAAGGTACAAGTAGTGCCAGGGGATACCCTTATATTCAAGTTAGAATTGCTAACGCCTATTCGCCGTGGTATTTGCCATATGCAAGCTTACGCTTATGTGAACGGGAAGTTAGCTACTGAAGCTGAGCTAATGGCTCAAATTGTTAAAGTAAAATAAAAGTATATGATTCAACCTTTGGCTTATGTCCATCCCGATGCCAAAATCGCTAAAAATGTAGTGATAGAGCCTTTTACTACTATCAGTAAAAATGTAGAAATAGGTGAGGGTACTTGGATAGGACCTAACGTAACCATTATGGAGGGAGCGCGTATAGGGAAGAACTGCAAAATTTTTCCTGGAGCTGTAATTTCAGCTATTCCACAAGATCTCAAGTATAAAGGTGAAGAAACCACTACTCACATAGGCAATAATACTACTATCAGAGAGTGTGTAACCATCAATAAAGGTACCGTCGACCGTATGAGAACTGTAGTTGGTAATAATTGCTTGATAATGGCTTACTCTCATATCGCTCACGATTGCATTGTTGGGGATAATTGTATTTTCTCTAATGGTACTACTCTTGCAGGACACGTAACTGTAGGTGATTGTGCTGTAATGGCAGGAATGACTGCTGTTTATCAGTTTTGTTCTATAGGGAGTTATGCTTTTGTAACAGGAGGTTCGCTCGTAGGTAAAGATGTTCCTCCTTATGTAAAGGCCGCACGCAACCCACTTTCTTATGTGGGAGTGAATTCTATAGGGTTACATCGTCGTGGATTTACTACTGAGAAAATACGTGAGATACAAGATATTTACCGTGTACTTTTCCAAAAGAAACTCAGTACCTCTCACGCTTTGGACTATATAGAAGCTGAAATGGAAGCCACTGTAGAACGCGATGAGATATTGCAATTCGTGCGTCGCTCACAGCACGGTATTATGAAAGGCTATCACGGTGAATTAATAAAAGAGTAAGAACTTAAAACTAAAAACAAATAACTTAAAATAAAATAAATGGCAACAACCGCAGACATTAAAAAAGGATTGTGCATTCGCTTCAATCACGATATCTACAAAATTATTGAATTTCTACACGTAAAACCAGGTAAAGGGCCTGCTTTTGTACGTACTAAACTCAAAAGTGTTACCACAGGTAAAATTCTTGACAACACTTTCTCTGCTGGTCACAAAATTGAAGATGTACGTGTCGAAACTCGTTCTTTCCAATATTTGTATGCCGAAGGCGATGAGTTTGTATTTATGAACAACGACGACTTCAACCAAGTGCATATTCGCAAAGATATGCTCGATTACCCCGATTTACTTAAAGAAGGTGAAACCGTGATGGTAATCTTCAATGCCGAAGACGAAACACCGCTTTCAGTAGAAATGCCTGCTAACGTTATCCTTACTGTTACACACGTAGAACCAGGAGTGAAAGGTAATACAGCTACTAATGCTACCAAACCTGCTACTGTTGAAACAGGAGCTATTGTGAATGTACCTCTTTTCATCAACGAAGGTGACCGTATTAAGGTAGAAACTGAAAAAGGTACTTACGTCGAAAGAATGAAAGACTAATTATGCGTTTCTCACAGCCTTATACCCTTAAGCAAATAGCTACTATCATCAATGCGAAATACGTAGGTGCAGAAGATTTTCCTGTACTTGGAATGAACGAAATTCACGTAGTACAAGCAGGTGATATAGTCTTTGTAGACCATCCTAAGTATTACGAGAAGGCTTTGCATTCTAAGGCTACTATTGTACTTATCAACAAAGAAGTAGAATGCCCTGAAGGGAAAGCCCTTTTAATATCCGATGATCCTTTTCGCGATTTTAATAAACTCACCGACTTTTTTAAACCTTTTCAAAAAGCAACTGCACTTATAGCCCCTTCAGCTCGTATAGGTGAAAATACAGTAGTGCAACCAGGTACTTTTTTGGGTAACAATGTAGTAATAGGTAACAACTGCCGGATTCATTCTAATGTGAGTATCTACGACGATTGTGTGATAGGTGATAATGTAACTATTCACGCCGGTACAGCGCTCGGAGCAGATGCTTTTTATTACAAAAAACGTCCCGAAGGTTTTGATAAACTCAAGTCAGGTGGACGTGTAGTAATTGAAGATAATGTGGATTTAGGTGCTCTTTGTACCATTGATAGAGGAGTAACAGGTGATACCACTATCAAAAAAGGAACAAAGATAGATAATCAAGTGCATATAGGTCACGATACGGTAGTAGGAGAGAAGTGTCTCATTGCTTCACAAACAGGGATTGCTGGTTGTGTAGTAATAGAAAATGAAGTAACTATTTGGGGACAAGTAGGAATGACTAGCGGTATCACTATAGGTGAAAAAGCGGTGATTTTAGCTCAAAGCGGTATTTCTAAATCGTTGGAGGGCGGACAAACTTACTTTGGTTATCCTGCTGGGGAAGCCCGTGAGAAATATAAAGAAATGAGTGCACTTAAACAGCTTATCAATTGTAAATAAGTAATTTTATAGTTATACAATTAAGGAACTGCCTTTTTAGGTAGTTCCTTTCGTTTTTCATCACTTTACCTTCGCTCAAAACTCTTTTTTCTCTTACTTCTTAACTGCTAATTCTCAACTTTTTATATAGCTATTGTATACCAATCGTCCAAGATTCGTTCGAGCTTCCTATAAGCTTTGTATAAGCTAACTATATTCCTCCAGAAGCTATTTTTTAATTTTTGCTTAAAAAACATCTTCCGAACCTTTTTGTTTTCTTCCGAATTTCCAGCTCTCTTCATTAGTTAATTGAAGAATTTGCTAATTTGTTAATTACTCACTACCTTTGCCCCCAATTATGATAGTACGCAGATTCATCTCTTTCCTCTATTCCACCAAGCTGATGGCAATCCTCTTCATTACTTTTGCTATAGCTATGGCAGTAGGAACTTTTGTAGAAAACGACTACGATACCGATACCGCCCGCATTTGGGTGTATAACACTTGGTGGTTTGAGGCGATAATAGGGCTTTTTGTGGTAAATTTTATAGGGAATATCTCCCGCTATCGATTGCTCAAAAGAGAGAATTGGGCGGTGCTGGTGTTGCACCTCTCGTGGGTGTTTATCATCGTAGGGGCTGGAGTTACGCGTTATTTTGGTGATGAAGGTATGATTTCTCTACGCGAAGGAGAAACTACAAATACTTACCTCTCCGATCGCACTTATATCACTGTAATGGTAGATGGCACTTATCAAGGAGCTCCCTTGCGCAAAAAGAAACAAAAAGAGGTACTTTTTTCTTCACATACCTCTAATCATTATCAGTGGTCGTCCGATTTTAAAGGCAAACCTTTTAGCATTACGTATAAATCGTTTAAACGCATAGGCAAGGAGATGAATGTCTTAGTATTGGAAGTTGTTTCAGGTAATCAGCGCAAAGAAGTAACAGTAATGGGCAAACGTGGCGTACAGCACCCTCTTACCACAATCACTTTGAACGGCTTGCAGTTTCATCTAAGCTATGGAGCACGTGAAGAGAAGTTGCCTTTCAGTCTTACCCTCAACGATTTTATAGCCGAAAAATACCCTGGCACAGAGAATAGTTACGCTTCCTTTAAAAGCAAAGTAACCGTGAGTGGGGGAGGGAAGACTTTTCCTTATGATATTGAGATGAATCATATTCTCAATTATCAAGGTTATCGCTTGTTCCAATCTTCTTTTCACCCCGATGAACAAGGTACTATACTATCGGTAAACCACGACTTTTGGGGTACCCTCATCACTTACATAGGTTATATACTGCTCTTCGGTAGTATGTTGGCGTTTATGTTTGTAAGCAAATCCCGATTTAGGAAACTCAATCAGCAACTCAAAGACCTACAAGCTAAAAGAATTGCAATCGTTTGGGCATTATGTTTTGGCTCTTTGGCTACTGCCCAAACTCCTATGGTAGTACCCAACAAAGCGCACGCTGAAAAGTTTGGTGCAATGCTCATTCAAGATGATGGGCGTTTTAAGCCCGTGAATACCTTCTCTTCAGAACTCTTACGCAAACTTAGTAAACACGATACTTATAAAGGGCTCACTTCCGATCAAGTATTGCTTTCTATGCTCCTCAGTCCGCAAGCGTGGTATGAGTCGGACATTATCTATGTAAAGAAAGCTAATGACAGTTTACATCGTTTTTTGGGAGTCCCCGAAGGAACCAAATGGGTAAAACCCAAAGATTTTTTTGATGCAAATGGACAGTACAAACTCGCCCCTTTATTGAAAGATATTTACAACACAAATACTCCTAACCAATTTCAAAAAGATTTTAAAGAAGTAGACCAACGTATTGGCTTGCTTAACAGAGCACTACAAGGCGATATTTTTAAGGTATTTCCTGTGCCTAATGACCCTAATCATAAGTGGATTTCGCACTTAGATTACGTAAACGACACCCTCCAAATCACCGACCCACTTTACAAACAATTTGTAAAAAGCGCACTGCCAGCTTACCTTATTTTGCTACAACAAGCTAGTGAAACAGGCGATTATAACAAAGCTGATAAGGTACTTAACAATATCAAGCTACAACAAGAATTCTACTCGGCTGAGGTATTGCCCTCACCTGCCAAAGTACAAACTGAATTGTGGTACAATCGCATCAATATTTTTGAACAACTCTTTCAAGCGTATTTGTATCTTGGTACGGTGCTATTTATAGTACTACTATGGCATATTTTTATACCAAAACAAATTTTTAGAAGACTTACCCAAATAGGTATAGCTTTGCTGTGGCTCTGTTTTATCCTGCATACTGTAGGACTTGCTGTACGTTGGTATCTTTCAGGTCACGCACCTTTTAGCGATACTTATGAGAGTATGATATATGTAGGGTGGTCGGCTATTGGGGTAGGACTTTTCTTTTCGCGACGTTCACCTCTTACAGTTGTTGCCACCGCTTTTGTAACCGCTATGATACTGATGATCGCCCACTGGAATTGGATGGATCCTGCTATTGGAACTCTTCAACCCGTGCTCAATAGCTATTGGCTGATGTTGCACGTTGCCGTGATTGTAGGTAGTTATGGACCTTTTGCCTTAGGAATGCTCTTAGGTGTCTTCAACCTCTTACTGATGATAGTTACCACCCGCAAGAATGCTCATAAAATCAACCTCATACAACAAGAACTTACTATTGTAAACGAATTAGCTCTTACAGTGGGGCTCGTAATGCTCACCATAGGCAACTTTTTGGGTGGTATGTGGGCAAACGAAAGCTGGGGACGTTATTGGGGATGGGATCCTAAAGAAACTTGGGCATTGATTAGCATTATGATTTACGCCTTGGTGATACACCTGCGCTTGATACCCCATTGGCGCGGACGATGGATGTTCAACTTTATGAGCATTGTTGCCTTTGGCAGTATCCTAATGACTTATTTTGGTGTGAATTTCTACCTTACAGGTATGCACAGCTATGCCACAGGCGATAAAATTATTACCCCTGCTTTTGTATATTATGCTGTGGGGATAGTGCTGTTGTTAGGATTGGTGTCGTATTTGAGAGTGAAAAATACATCACAAGTTTTACCAAAGTCTAATACTAATTCCTAATATCTAACTCCTAAATCGTTATTATTAATTGTAAATTGTTAATTGAATGAAGTCTTATATCAATGGAATAGCCTGCATATCGGCTCAACCTACTTTCTTAACTCCTCATTTCCTCGATGAAGCCCTAAAGGTTACTCCAGAGGAAGTGTGTTACGCTCAAGAACCTTCTTATAAAGAATATATTGCCCCTAATGCCAGTCGTCGTATGGCTAAAGGAGTAAAAATGGGTATAGCCACTGCTACTGAAGCCTTAAAAGAAGCGCATATCACTACCCCTGATGCTATTTTGGTGGGTACGGGTATGGGATGCCTGCAAGATTCTGAAAAATTCCTTACAGCGCTTATCAACGACAACGAGGAGCACCTCACCCCCACGGCTTTTATACAATCTACTCATAATACTGTTGCGGGGCAGATAGCTCTTTTGTTGCAGTGCAAAGGAGAAAACTTTACCTATGTAAATGGGGCTGTATCATTTGAATCAGCTTTGTTAGATGCTAAAATGCAAATGGAGCAAGACGCTATCAATACGGCTTTGGTAGGAGGTGTAGATGAACACAGTCCGCACACTTTGTATTTATATGATTTAGTAGGGCTTGACCAAAAAGGGGAAGGCGCAAGTTTCTTTGCTTTATCAGCAGAAGCTACCCCCAATACCTATGGAGAACTTGTGGATGTAGCTTTGTACAATGAACTCACCCCCGAGCAACAACAAACAGCCCTTAACGACTTTCTTTCTCGCCACCATCTTACCCTCTCTAATATAGATTTGATACTTACTGGTGAAGCAGAAAATCGTTCTTGGCAACGCCCTACCTTGCACTACAAAACCTTGAGTAGTGAGTATTACACAGCCTCAGCCTTCGGACTTTGGTTGGCTTGCCAAGTACTACAAAAGCAAACCCTTCCCACCATTTGCGAGCTTACTCTCTCCACCCCTATACAATATATTTTATTAGTAAATTCATATAGAGGCAAAGATTTTAGTTTTGTACTTTTGAAAAAATAAAAAAAGCGACTTTTAGGGTCGCTTTTTCGTTGTAAAGAGGTTGCAAAAGTTTGAGCTATATTTATTTTGAGCTGTATTTATTATGATATTTAGTAAGCTCCTTTCAAAATTAAACTTTTCAGAAGGTTTCATTTCTTTCTATATTTGTTGTATTTATCAGCATACGAGTATTTTAATAATATTTAACCTTCCTCATTAGAGCTGATAAAATATGAAGTTATGTGTGAAATTTCTCTTTGAAAGATAGGTGCTTACATAAATAACATATTAAGATTGATAATGAAATTGTTCTTATTTAATTTTTAAGAAGAAAGTTTTGTACTAAAAGAGTAAAAAGATTTTTAATAAAAACTTATTTTCTACGTTTCGGGAAAAAGTAATTAAAATATTTGTAAGGAAGTAAAATGTATGTTATTTTTGCCGTGCTTAATATAAATATACTTTCATTGTATAAAAAAACTGATACAAAATATTTAATTCACTTAAGACATTCGTAAGTAAATACATTGTAAAGTATTTTAAGCCAAATCAAATTAGTGTAAATCCGTGAAATCCGTGTGAGGTTTTCCTTAACAAAGTATCAACTCTATATTATTTAAACATTGAACAAACATCTTTTTATAATTGCAATATTTGTAGCTACTCTTGTAACAGCATTTATACAAAATGCTCCTTGGTGGGTATATGTGTTATTAATAGTGTTGTTTTTAGGCATTACCTCTTGGGGCGTATTCGATATCCGCCTCTCTTATTTTGTTAAAACACAATACTTCTTAAAGGGGCGTCCAGTAAAAACAGTAGCGCTAACTTTTGATGATGGTCCCTCAGAACTCACACCACAATTCTTAGATCTATTGCAGCAATACAACGCCAAAGCAGTCTTTTTTTGTGTAGGTGAACAAATACAAAAGTATCCAGAGGTCGTCAAACGTATGCAAGCCGAAGGTCATTTAGTGGCAAACCATACCTTCACCCATCAACCTAAAAATATTCTGCACGCAAAAGCCCTTGCCAACGAAATCCGCCATACCGATAAAGCATTGGCGCACTTGGATATCGTTACCCCATATTTCCGACCTCCATACGGAATCACCTCGCCACCCGTTGCTAGAGCGATTCGGGCAACAGCTAAGAAAGCCATAGGCTGGGATGTGCGCTCGTTAGATACCGTGATACATAATGAGGATAAGCTCTTTCACCGTATCGTACGCAAGCTTACCAATGGCAATATCATACTGATGCACGACCGTCTGCCTCATACCCTCACCGTTTTGGAACGCTTATTGCAGTATCTCAAAGAAAATAACTATACAATTACAAACAATTTAGAATGAAAAAACTCTTAATATTCCTTATTTATGTTGCACCTTTAACAATCAGTGCTCAAGCTCTTACCGAAGTCCAAATACGCGACTTCAAAACTCAAACCATTGCTAAAAACAAGGCAATCCAAACAATGCAAGCGGATTTTACTCAGAAAAAACACTTGGATTTTATGAGTAAGGACATTGAGACTTTTGGAAAAATGGCATTCGCTAAACCCGATAAACTGAATTGGCAATACACTAAACCTTACCAGTATCGCATTATTTTTCAGAAAGATAAAATCGCAGTGAATGATGCAGGTAATGTCTCACAGATGAAAGCTGATAATAAAGTATTTAAAAAAATAAATAACCTTATTGTGAGTTCTATCAGTGGTGATATGTTCAACGAGAAAGAATTTGCTATGACCTTTGCTAAATCGGGCAAAAGTACATTGGTAAAACTATTGCCTAAGGATAAGACTCTCTTAAAATATGTGAGTGAAATTCATCTGTATTTTGATGTCGATAGTGTCGTGGAACGTGTAAAACTCATTGAGCCTTCTAAAGACTGCACCGAAATCTTATTCAGCAATAAAAAACTAAATACAAAAATTGATGAAGCAAATTTTAAAATGTAGTCTGTTTGCTATATGGCTCGGTAGTTGCTCACCTTCTTATAACCTCCCTGCTGAATACCAGTCAGTTGCAACAAATAAAGCAATTATTGCAAATCCTCACGTAAGAGTAGGAGAGGAGTATCTTTATCGAGCTACTATTACTGCTTATGGTCACACTTTTAGCGGACTCTTAGCAGCTAAAATTACCGCAGATAATACGTGGCGAGTAGCCCTCACTACCGACTTTGGTAATACGCTTTTCGATTTTGAAAACCAAAGCGGAAAGATAAAAACCAACTATATAACCCCCGACCTCAATAGGAAAATCATCATTCGTACCCTCACCACTGACTTTAAGCACCTTCTTAAAACCCATTGGCAGGTTACTCAAAAATACACCAATGGTACTATCGAAGTACAACAAAGCAAAGATGGAAATGATGCCGTTTATTTGTTTACCTCAGGAACCAACCTCTCCAAACAGCTCAATATGCAAGGTAAGAAACTATACACTACTTTTACCTATAATAGCAACAACATAACCATAGAACATCACACCTTTACTATTAAAATAGTTTTAGAACCCTTAATTATAAATCATTAATTGCTTATCCTCAAAGATGTTAAAAGAATTTTATACCCTCAATAGCTTAGAAAAGCAAGACGCAGAAAACTATCTCTGCACCCTTACCCTCAACCCTCAACACGCTATCTTCAAAGGGCACTTTCCTGGTAATCCTATTACACCAGGAGTGTGTATGATGCAAATAATCAAGAACCTTACTGAGGAAATTACAGGGCATAAACTCTTTTTAGCCAAAACTACTAATGTGAAGTTTATGGCGCTTATCAACCCCATTACTCACCCTATTTTGCAACTCACACTCACCATTCAGCATAAAGACGCCGACATACAAGTGAAGAATACGACTTCCTTTGATGAAACGGTAGCACTAAAACTTACGAATTTGTATAAAATAGTATCTTAAAAAGCTCGTTTCTTTATTCATTATCTGAAATGAAAAAAAATAGCTCAAAAATTACGCTATGTAAAATAAAATAGTTACTTTTGCAGACATTTTGAAAAAATCATTAAAAGCAAATAGAATTAAAATATCAATATTTTATAGTGGAAAAGGAACTAAAAAACTTTACAGAGAAGAGTTACGAGAAGTTGAAAAATGCAATTCAAGAAATTGCAAATGAAGAGGATAAAAAAGAAGTCTATGCACTGTCTTTTTGTTATACGTGTGACGATGATGACTTGCGATTTCCTAAAATTACACTGGGCTATAATACCCTTTCAAATGTAAAAGAAGAGAGTTACAACGCCACTTCGAAAGAAGATGCTAAGTGGAATTTTGATTATTGGTTACAAACAGAAGTGGAAACCGTAGGAGGTAAAAAAGACAAATTGCTGAAACAGTGGTTTGCTAAAACTCCTTATTTTTATTCTGATGAGGAAAACGACCGCGCCATAGAAGAAGACGAAGACCTTTATGACAAACTCCTCAAAAAAGGTGATAAGTTTGGTAAAGACTTTATCAAAGAGGTGATAGCTCTAGCCAAACGATTGTTGGACGACGGGGAGGTAGAAAAGGTATTTGGGCGTAATATTCCTATCATTATTCACCAGCGAGATTTTGAAGATACGCCTATTTCTTGGACAAAGAAAGCCAATCCCGCCAAGCTCATAAAGGAGTTTCTGGAATACTGGGATGGAGAAGAGGAAGATTAAAATTAGTTTATAAATTATTATAATAAAAATATAAGGGCTGTTCAATGTACATTGAACAGCCCTTTGTTGTTTATGAATTACAAAAGAGCTTTAAGAAGTATATTGGTGTCTGTTGGCTATCAGCTGTAAGCTGATACGGTTGAACCTATACAAGAGGCAGACAGCAGCGACGGTGAGACCGGTAAGCAAGCCAATCCAGATGCCCATAGTACCTAAATTGGTATAAACGCCTAACACATAAAGAATAGGGAAGGCAATCAGCCAATAAGCAACAAAGGTGATGTACATAGGCACTTTAGCATCTTGTACTCCACGTAAAGCACCAAGAGCTGTTACTTGCATTCCATCGGATATTTGAAAAATAGCTGCAATGAGCAAGAGATTGGCAGCTTCGCCTATTACTAGAGTATTATTAGCTAATTTTTCTATGTTATCCATCTCTAAGTACAATGACGGTAACCAAGTGCGAAATACTGCTAAAAGAAGGGCAAAAAATACTTGTGTGCAGAGTACTAACAGAAATACCGAAATAGCTACTCTGCGCAAATTAGCATAGTTTCTCGCTCCTAATTGATTCCCTACACGTATCATAGCGGTAATTCCTAAGCCATTAGCAACCATAAAAGTCATACTCGATAAGTTGAGCGCAATTTGGTTTGCTGATAAATGATTTTCACCCAGCATACCGCTTATCCAAATAGCTGCCGTAAAGATACCTGTTTCAAAAATCATTTGCATAGCGGTAGGGAGTCCGAGAGCAGTTATCTTTTTGTACATTGCTTGTTGCATATTCTTAAAACTGATACTCATAACGTATTCACGCGACTTCTCTAAGTTTTTCAGCATAAAGAAAAGCATTATAGGCATTACAATTCGTGATACTAAGGTACCAATACCAGCACCTAACACTCCTAATTTCGGGCAACCCCAATTACCATAAATAAAAAGATAGTTTAGAAAAACGTTTAGCAAGTTTGCTAAGATAGTAACATACATAGCATATTTGGTCATTGATAAGCCATCGGCAAACTGTTTGAAGGTAGTGAAGACACCTAACGGAATAAGCGAAAAAGCTACCAAATGGGTGTAGGGTACTGCCAACTCTATTACTTTCTCGCTTTGTCCTGTATAGCGCATCACAGGTTCTACAAAAAACAATAAAAGGAAGAGTACTACTCCTAATATTACATTGAGTACCATTCCGTGATTGAGAATGGACTGAGCAGTTGGTTTATCACCAGCTTCATCAGCCATTGCTACTAAGGAAGTACTAGCAACAGAAAAACCAATGGCAAATGACATTGCAATGAATATAGCGGTATTACCCAAAGCAGCTGCTCCGAGTTCGGTAATGCCTACTTTACCTACCATTACATTATCTACGAACCCAACAAGGGTGTGCCCGAGCATTCCTAATATGATGGGGTAAGCAATTTTAAAATTGTATTTGAATTCTTTTGTATAACTTGATAGGCTCATTCTATTTTAGGAGTTAGGAATTAGCTTATATGCTAACTCCTAACTCTTTTATCTACTGTACTGTTTCTATTTCATTTATAATGTTCTTGGCTCCGGCATAAATATCGATTACCCAGAGGACGTAGCGAATATCTACGTTGATAGTGCGTTGTAGTTGTTTGTCGAAGATTACATCGCCTGCCATTGCTTCGATATTGCCGTCGAAAGCAAGCCCTATGAGTTCTCCTTTACCATTCATTACAGGCGAACCTGAGTTACCACCTGTGATATCGTTATTAGTAAGGAAGTTTACGTGCATAGAACCGTCTTTGTCTATATACCTTCCAAATTCTTTCTTCTTATAAAGGTCGAGCATACGCTGTGGCATATCAAATTCGGCATCGCCTTTTTTGTACTTTGCCATTAGGGTATTGAAGGTAGTATAGTAGTTCTTTTTCACATCGGGGTTGCGTTTATCGGCAGCCAATGGAATGACCGTACCATAGGTAAGACGCAGAGTAGAATTGGCATCGGGATACAAGATAGTACTGATTTTAGAATCGCGCATACCTTTTATGAACTTGCGGAAGGCTTTGGCATAGCTGTCTTCTAAGTTTATAAGTTCTTGAGAAGGGTTGCGGTAACTGTTGAAAAGCACTTCGGAGAGTTGCAAAATAGGGTCTTGTGCTAATTGTATGATATCTTGTTGAGTACCTGTTTTCGCTGTTTCTTTGCTTCGGTAAATGCTATTAGCCAAAAGTTCCTCTACATATTTATGGAAGTTACCATTATATTTTGTTTTGATATCTTTCAACTGAGAAGGAACTTCATTACCTTTGTTAGCATAGAGCTGTAACATATCGGCAAGGATAGCCTTTTCGACCTCTAAATTCACTTTGTCATAATCGGCTAACAAGTCATCAACTCTTTTTTGCAATTCTTCAGCGGGCATACCTCCGCGTTTAGCCCCATCTACAATACTGATGTAACGCACAGGCATCTTTATAAAGAAAGAAGCACGCCATAGCATACCCAAATAATTCTCATCGGCTGATTTAGCATTGGTTTTTTCAAAGAAATTAGATAAAGTGTTCAGTACGTCGCCATATTCAGCCTTATTTTCAGCTTTATTAGCCCATTTGGCGAAAATAGCTTCGGTTTTGCGCTTAGTAGCTGCTGTTTTATGAGCGGTAAGTGCATCAATCATACCTTGGCGGTTTTTCCAATAATTGGCAATGCTTGAATATTGTGAAGCGTATTGCAAGCGTACTGCATCGTCTTTATCCATAAAGCGCTTCATTGCGTCCATAGCTGTTTTAGAGGCTTCTACCCACGCAGGATAGGCATATTTTACGTTTTGGTCTACCCAATAAGAGCTTTCCCAACGGTTGGTACGTCCTGGGTATCCCATAATCATTGCAAAATCTTTATCTTGCACGCCTTTAAGGCTCACTTTAAGATAGCGTTTTGCTTTAAGAGGTACGTTATTAGGTGAATAGTCGGCGGCATTACCGTCTTTATCAGTGTAAACGCGGAAAAGCGAGAAGTCGCCTGTTTGGCGAGGCCATTCCCAATTATCGGTATCACCACCGAATTTTCCAATGCTTTCAGGAGGCGTACCTACAAGTCGTACATCTTTAAAATCTTGGTATACGAAGTAATAATATTCATTACCTTGGAAGAACGGACGTACTGAAACTACATATTTACCCCCTTCACTGTTTTCTTTTTGTATTTTAGCCATTTCTTGGTTGAGAGCAGCTTCGCGTTCTTTTTCGTTCATTGAAGGTTTTACCACTGATAGCATACGGTCGGTTACATTGTCCATACGCACAAAGAAACGCACGAACGATTGCTTAGGTGAAAGTTCTTCGGCGTGAGAGCGTGCCCAGAATCCGTTTTTTAGATGGTTATTTTCAGGTGTGGAGAGCTGAGCGATATTGCCATAGCCACAATGGTGGTTGGTGAGCACTAAGCCATCTTTGGAGATGATACTCGCAGTACAACCTCCATTAAATTGTACGATAGCATCTTTGAGACTGTTATTATTGATGCTATAAATTTCTTGAGCAGTGAGTTGTAAGCCTAACTTCTGCATATCTCTTTGGTTGAGACGTTCGATGAACATCAAAAACCACATTCCTTCGTCGGCTTTTGCTATGGGAGTGAGCAATAAAAAAGCCAACAGTATAAGACTGATTTTCTTCATAAAAAATGATATAATGATTTATTAGGGTGCAAAGATAGAGAATAATTGGCAAATTAGCAAATGTGTGAGTCGCATAGGCAGGTGCGAGCCACACGGGCAGATAAACAAAAGACGAACAAAAGACGAACAAAAGACGAAGAAAAGACGAAGAAAAGACGAAGAAAAGACGAACAATGAACGAACAAAAGACGGTGCGAGTCGCACGGGCAGATAAACAAAAGACGAAGAAAGGACGAAGAAAGGACGAAGAAAAGACAAACCAAGAACGACGATAAGGTGGAACTAAAGAGGGGATAAGATGAAGGTAAGGCAGATGTAGCACAAATTTGCAATATGATTTTTTTTTGTACTTTTGCACCCTAAATGAATTTATTATGACCGAACACGAGCTACTAAAAGCCCGTTGGGAAGAGGTGGTACAACGCCTTTCCGATACTTTTACCGAAGGAGAAACATTGGGGATAGATGGGATTATCTACCTCATCGGGGTACAAGAATTGGGACAATTGGGACGCACTTACGTCAAAGATGAGAAAGTAGACTTGATGCACATTGGCATTTGTAAGCTCTTAGAACCCTTTGGTTATTACCAATACGAATTTACAGACCCTGACGGCTGGCCTCATTACCGTTTGGTGCAAAACCTCCCTGACCTAAAGCCTGGTGAACAAACCATACTGATGAAAAAAGCCATTGTACAGTATTTTTTAGAGAGAGAATTTTTTAACGATTAACAATTGACAATTGATAATTGACAATTAATAATGAAGAAAGTAGCAATTTATACTTTGGGTTGCAAACTGAACTTCTCGGAGACTTCAACTATTGCGCGAAGCTTTGAAGAAGAAGGCTACCAGCGTGTAGATTTTGACGAACCTGCTGATATATATGTAATCAATACTTGTTCGGTAACTGAAAATGCTGACAAGCAATTCAAACAAATCGTACGTAAAGCACTGAAAACAAACCCTAAGGCATTCTTGGCGGCAGTGGGTTGTTATGCCCAGCTGAAACCCGAAGAACTCGCCTCGGTAGATGGGGTGGATTTGGTGCTGGGAGCAAAAGAAAAGTTCAACATTACCCAATATATCGACGACCTTACCAAAAATAATGAGGGTGTGGTACACTCCTGCGAGATTTCGGAAACTGATTTCTATGTGGGGAGCTACTCTATCGGAGACCGTACGAGGGCTTTCCTAAAAGTGCAGGACGGTTGCGACTACAAATGCACTTACTGTACCATACCGATGGCACGTGGTATTTCGCGCAGTGATACTATTGAAAATATCATTGCTAATGCTAAGAAAATCTCGGATAAAGGTATCAAAGAAATTGTACTTACGGGCGTGAACATAGGTGATTACGGCAAGGGAGAATTTGGCAACAAAAAGCACGAGCATACTTTTTTGGAACTTGTGCAAGCCCTTGATAAGGTTGAAGGCATAGAACGCCTACGCATCTCATCGATTGAGCCGAATCTCATTAAGGACGAAACAATCGACTTTATAGCGCAATCTAACAGCTTTGTGCCTCACTTTCACATTCCGTTACAAAGTGGAAGTAATGAAATTCTCAAAAAAATGAAACGCCGCTACCTGCGTGAGCTTTATGTGAGTAGAGTAGCCAAAATACGCGAAGTGATGCCCGATGCTTGCATAGGGGTAGATGTAATTGTAGGCTTTCCGGGGGAGACTGATGAGCACTTTTTGGAAACGTATTACTTCCTGAATGATTTGGACATCTCGTATCTGCACGTATTTACTTATTCCGAGCGCGACAATACTGAGGCGGTGCTAATGGACGGGGTAGTGCCCGATGCTGTACGCGCTAAACGCAGTAAGATGTTACGTGGACTCTCGGCAAAGAAACGCAATGCCTTTTATACGAGTCAGCTGGGGAAAGAGAAGACTGTGCTTTTTGAGAGCGACAACAAACAGGGTTACATTCACGGATTTACAGAGAACTACGTAAAGGTAAAAGCCCCGTGGGATCCTTCCTTAGTGAATACATTGCACAAAGTAAAGCTCACTAAGATAGATGCAGACGGAATGGTAAGATTTGAATTTGTTTAAGGTAAAAGGTGAGATATAAAATGAAATTTCTTTTAACAATACCCCTTTCACTACTGGTTTTAGCTTGCGATGACCCTATTATTAGCTTTAAAAAGAGCTGTAATACTGAGACCGCTAAGCAAACAGTTGCTGAATTAGCAGAAGTAAAAGCAAAAATACAACAGATAGAGAGTCTTGCGGGTAGTAATCGCACCTATTGGGTGCAAGATAGCTTGCAACAAGATAGTAAAATGTATTACCGCTATCAGTTGCTGAGCC
The DNA here is from genome assembly GCF_000318315.2 of Capnocytophaga sp. oral taxon 324 str. F0483. Lineage (NCBI taxonomy): Bacteria > Pseudomonadati > Bacteroidota > Flavobacteriia > Flavobacteriales > Flavobacteriaceae > Capnocytophaga > Capnocytophaga sp. oral taxon 324. Next base: position 43,675 of record NZ_KB291528.1, read on the forward strand.
AATTGCCTTATGCCGATATACATTTGTACACCTTTTGTGTAGCTAAAGATGATTGCAAACAGGTATTCTTACAGCGAAAGGACGGTAGCTTATTACCTTATGCCGAAATGGAAAAGCAAACTAAACAGTTGCTAGACCAGCAGAAGCAGTTCCCCGCTTTCTTCAAGCAATTCACTACTGATATGGCGTTTAGGCAACAGCATTTGGCAGAGCCTTTAATGCGTTTGTTGGTACAGAAAGATGGCAGTGTACTTCTTACCGAAGAAGAGTTACTCACCGATGATATCAACGCTCTGCAAACCTATACTTTTAGTTATTATCCCGATGGGGTATGTTGTAAAAATACGGAAAAAGCTATTGCGTTTGTGTTTGTACCAGTAGGGGACACTTGGCGACTTTTGGAGATTTGGCATTAATGCTAAGAGAAGTGTGGCAAGTCACAGAAATTAAAATAGAACTTAGAATGGAAGATTTTATTAATGTACTATCACAGATAGACCAGATTTATCTCTGGGACTTAATAGGAACGGCTGTATTTGGTATTTCGGGCGTGTTAGTGGGGTTAGAACGCCGTATGGACATATTTGGAATGCTTATTTTAGCCTTTGTAACAGGGGTAGGAGGGGGAACGCTCCGCGATATTATGATAGGCAGTGTACCGGTATTCTGGATGAACAACCTTACGTATATATTGATGATAGTCATTAGTGTAGTGATTACCGTTGTTTTCAAAAAGCAATTCTCTGAGCATTGGAGCAAATCGCTGATGGTGTTTGATACTATTGGACTGGGGGTGTTCACTATCATCGGGATAGAAAAAGCATTGCGTTTTGGCTTGTCGCCTACTATTGCTATTATCTTAGGTACGATGACAGGTAGCTTCGGAGGAGTTATTCGGGATATATTAGCCAACAAACTACCTGCTGTCTTCCACAAAGAGATTTATGCAACGGCTTGCATAGCAGGAGGTACTGTTTATTTCCTTATCGATAACTTTGTAAATCACAACTTAGTAGTATTCATTACCATAATGGTAGTTATAGCTGTGCGATTGTTATCGGTAAAATACCATTGGGAGTTACCGAAGTTTTAATAATTGAGTTCTTATTGTTATTTGCTCATTATTTATTACTTTTGCACTCTGATTGAGAATTTAAGCCAATGGCACATCTGAGACATATACGTAAATATTTTTATAAATATAAATACCACTTACTACTTGGGATACTTATTACCATAGTGTCGCGAGTGTTTTCACTCTTTATGCCGCGATATGTAAAAAACTCTATCGCAGCCATTGAGGACTTTGCTAAATCGGCTAACAAAGATGCCTCACAAATGACTTCCTTACTTATAGAATACGCGCTTATTATCATCGGTACAACTATCATATCGGCAGTGCTAATGTTCTTTATGCGTCAGCTTATTATCAATGTATCTCGTTACATCGAATACGATATGAAAAACGAGATATTTAAAAAATACGAACAGTTATCGCTTAGCTTCTACAAACGCAACCGAGTAGGTGACCTAATGAACCGTATCAGCGAGGACGTATCGAAAGTACGTATGTACGCAGGTCCTGCTATTATGTACAGTGTGCAAACTATTACACTTTTTGCTTGCGTAATTCCGCTAATGTTTATCATCTCTCCCAAACTTACTATCTACACCCTTATCCCATTGCCTATTCTCTCTTTGCTTATCTACAAAATGAGCAAAAAGATTAATATTGAAACGATGAAGGTACAAGCCTACCTATCCGACCTTTCTACTTTCTCGCAAGAAACTTTCTCAGGTATCGGGGTGATAAAATCGTATAATAACGAGGCGGCTACCGATGCACAATTAGCAGTACTCGCCGAAGATGGTCGTCAGAAAAACATCAAGCTCGCTAAGATACAGGCTTTTTTTATCCCTACAATGATACTGATGATAGGATTGAGCCTTATCTTTGTAATCTTTATTGGGGGAAAGCTTTATTACACCGGTGAAATACAATCTATTGGAGTAATTGTAGAGTTCAGTATTTACGTGATGATGCTCACTTGGCCTGTGGCTACCGTAGGTTGGGTAAGTTCTATTGTACAACAAGCAGAAGCCTCACAAAAGCGCATCAACGAGTTTCTTTCCGAAGTACCTCAGATACGCAATCAGGTAGGAGAGCTTACGCCTATTAAAGGAGATATTACATTTGATAAAGTATCTTTCCGTTATGAAGATACGGGGATAGAAGCTCTTAAAGACGTATCTTTCCATATAGAAGCAGGACAAACAGTAGCCGTTATAGGCAAAACCGGTAGTGGTAAGACTACACTGTTAGATCTCATTGCACGTATGTACGATGCAAATCAGGGTGAAGTACTGATAGGAGGCAAACCCGTAAGAGAATTGAATCTACACAGCTTGCGCAGAGCCATTTCGGTAGTGCCACAAGAGAACTTTTTGTTTTCGGACACTATTCGCAACAATCTGCGCTTTGGCAATAAAAATGCTACCGAAGAACAGATAATACAAGCCTGCCAAAAAGCAGTGGTACACAACAATATTACAGAGTTCACCCATCAATATGACTCGGTGCTTGGAGAGCGCGGGGTATCACTCAGTGGCGGGCAACGCCAACGAGTAGCTATCGCAAGAGCATTGCTCAAAGAAGCCGAAATTTATTTGTTAGACGATTGTTTATCAGCCGTAGATACCGATACCGAAGAGAAGATTTTAACTAATTTGCGCGATACCTTAAAAGGCAAAACCGTAATTATAGTGAGTCATCGTGTGTCTATCACTAAATATGTCGATAAAATACTGATGCTCGACAAAGGAAAATTAGTAGAACAAGGTACCAAAGATGAGCTATTGGTACAAAATGGTGCTTTTAAAGCTTTTTATGATTCACAAACGATATAAGCCGTAGCACGGCAAGCATTTTATTTATATGAAGATTAAAACCGAAGATTATATTTCATTTGAAGAACTTTTAAAACAAGTACAGCACAAATATACTGAACACTTACCTTTTGTGTGCTACAAGCCCCCTTATCACACTTCAGTAATATTGTTGCAACAAGAAGATGATACACTTCATTTTTTTAACACTGATAAAGAAGAACAAGAGGGATTTGTTTTCGCTCCTTTCGATGCTAATGAACCTGCTGTTATCATCACTGCTAACAAAGTTACCGTAAGCCATTTGCCTACACAATCGATTGTAGAAAATACTAATATTGATATTTTAGAAGATACCGAAGCTGAAAAACAAAAGCACATAGGTTTAGTAACCAAAGCTATTGATGAGATACACAGAGGTCATTTTGAGAAAGTGGTTCTTTCGCGCAAGATAACTATCAAAGAAGTCGTAAATCCGTTTAAGAGCTTTGCCAATATGGTAACACGATACCCTTCGGCATTTTGCTATTTGTTTTATCACCCTAAAGTAGGGACTTGGATGGCTGCTACGCCCGAAACGCTCTTCCGCAGTAATGGCGAAGATTTTTGCACAATGGCATTGGCAGGTACACAACCTTTTAAAGAAGGTGAGATACATTGGCATACTAAGGAAAAAGAAGAACAGCAAATAGTTACTGATACCATCGTGCAGCAGTTACAAGAGTATGTTAATGAACTTGAGGTTTCAGCAGTTAAAACTGTGCAAGCAGGTAGTCTGATGCATTTATGTACTGAAATTAAAGGGAAGATAGCTCCTGATAAAGTATATGAGTTAATAAAACGTCTGCACCCTACACCAGCCGTCTGTGGTTATCCTACTGAGGAAGCTCGCACTTTTATTATAGAAAACGAACTTTATAAAAGGCAATATTACACAGGCTATTGTGGCTGGGTGTCCAACAATAACCAAGCATTCTATGTGAATTTGCGTTGTATGCAGATAGAACAAGAGCAAACCTACCTATATGTGGGAGGAGGTATTACCAAAGACTCCATTCCTGAAAAAGAATATGAGGAAACACAGAACAAAGCAATGACAATGATGACAATCATATAAACTTTGGCAAAATTGTCTCTCTTTTTAATAACTAAAAACTAAACAATAATGAAAAGAATATTAATGGTAGTCTCAGCACTATTGATGATAGCTTGCGACAAGGAAGACAAAAACACAATGATTGTGGAAGGAAATATCGACGGATTGAAAGTAGGTACTATCTACCTACAACAATTTGTAAACGATAAGCTCACCAATATCGATTCGGTAGTAGCCAATGGCAATGGTAAGTTTACCTTCAAGCGACATTTAGAGAGTCCTGAAGTGTTTTTTATTTACCTCGATTTAAAAAAACAAGCAGGTACCGACCTCGGTGACCGCCTAATGTTCTTTGGTGAACCTAAGCAGATTACTATCAACAGTTCTTATGATATGTTTGAAGTGAAAGCCAATATCAGTGGTTCACAATCGCAAAAGGATTATGGAGAGTATGCCCACACTATGCGACAGTTCGGAATGCGCAATGCTGAACTCCTCGAACAGCAAGTGAATGCTTTTAAGGCGGGTAATACTACCTTAGCCGACTCGCTGAATGCAGCATCGGAGAAAAATAACTTCCGTCGTCACCTCTTTGTGCTGAACTATGCCCTCACGCACCCCGATTCGTATATCACCCCTTATGTGGTATTGGTTGATGCCCCCAATACTCGCGTAAAATACTTAGATTCAATTTATGGAAAACTCAATAAAGAGGTTGCCAATTCTAAATACGGCAAAGAGTTCAAAAACTATATAGAAGAAGCTCGCAAGGCAGAAAAAGAAATGGAGAAGTGAAAAATTAAGAGTTTTTCACCTATCTAAAATCTGCCGTAGAGTATTCTTCTTAGCCATTTTACGCGCTGTACCAATCGTTGTATTATATCGCAAGCGATGATGGCTAAAACGGTAAATATAGCTACGTTCAAATAGAAATTATCGCTTATATATTCTTTGATGTAAACTACTAAGAAGCGCATATAATAGTGGGTGACATATATTTCTAAAGAAATACCTCCTAAATACTTCAAGCATTGTGTTGCCTTATTTTCTGAACGGTAACACCATTCCCATAAAACATAAGAAGCAGCGATACCCGTAAGTGCTAAAGCATATAAACGGAGAGAGTGGAGTATGTAATGAGTTTTATCGACAGGAAAGAGCAATAGGAGCGGAAAGGTAATAAGGCTCACCCAACCCATAGGGCGGAGGATTTTCAGCGCTTGAGGTTTGTACTTGTGTGTGGCATAACCCAATGAAAAATAGATGAAATACCAACACAATTCGGGCAATCCATAAAAGATAGGTTGTGCTCCTGTAACTCGGTGCAAGAAGATGAGAATGCTCCATAGACCTATCATCACCCATATTTCACGATGTTTATTAATCTTCAAAGCCAGATAGAGCAAGGCACACTCCCAAAATAGCAACCACAAGAACCACATTCCTTGTGTGGGTTTATAAATGAGTACGCAAAGATGTTCCCATACTTTTTCTATATCGAGGATATAACCGTGATAAGTGGCGGAAATTAAAAACCAAACGAAGAAAGGAATCACCAATACCTGAAAGCGTTTGCTGAGGTTCAGTTCGCCACGAATATTGAAGTTTACATAGCCTGAAAGAAACATAAAAAGGGGCATATGGAAAGCGTAAATGGTTACATACAAGGGATTAGTGCGGTCATCACCCGAAAACCATTGCGAAGCGTGTCCTATCACTACCAAGATGATAGCAAAACCTTTGAGCACATCGATAAGAGGGTTGCGTTCTTTCATAGTTACTTCTTTATGAGGCAAAAATACATTCTTTTTTTGATACTACAAAATAATTGATTCATACCAGAAATGTCAATAATGCCAATGATGCCAGAAATACCTGAGGCAATAAAAAAACTTTAACAAAGTGTGTACTACAAAAGTGGCATATTGGGGCTTTTCGGAAGGAAACGAAGGGTATCGTAGCAGGTGTGAAAGTGCTTTTAAGATGGGATTAGCTTATAGAAAGCTTATAGGAAGCTTATACGAATCTTGGAAGATTGGTATAGAAAGGGTATTTAAGTAGTTGGGAATGAATGATTAAGAGTGTGTGGTAGAAAATGTTAAAACGAAAGAAAAAGGAAGGAATGACGAATGACGGGTGACGAATGACAAAGGTAATGTAGCGATGGGAACTTGTATAGAGCAAGAAAAGTATTAGATTTTGAAAAACTAAAAGGTTTATTCTATCAAAAGCTAATAAAAAAAATTGCACTTGATGGTGGAATGGGCGGACAATAAAAAAAAGAAAATAATTTGCTAATTGCTAAATGTTTTATATCTTTGCACCCGATTTCAGTACCTCTGATTAAAAAATACTTTCAATAATATCCCATCTTAACTATATAAAAAGAGGAATTTCACTTATCTTGACTACTGAAAAAAATCACTTACTTTAATAATAACTATTTAAAATGCTTAACATTGTAGAGTTAAAATCTAAAAAGCTAACTGAGTTACAGGAAATAGCAAAACATTTGGATATACCTAAATTTCGGTATGTAAATAAGCCTGAACTCATAGACCTAATTCTAAAAAATCAAAAAAAAGAACTCCCCAACAAAAAAGAAGAAGTTCAAAAAGACAATTCTCCTATTATTACAACTGAGAACACAACTGAACCCAAAAAAAACAGTCGTAAAAAGAAAATAGAAATACCTCAAAAAGTAGGCAGTTCTAAACAAGAAAAGACTTCAAAAACACCAGCCGTTAAAAAGGTTTCTTCGGCAGATGAATCTAAAACGTATCAGAAGAAAAACACTACTTCTGTGGTTTCTAACAATCATCAAAATAATGCTACTCCAACAAAAAACTACAGTTCCCCTGTACAAAATGGCAATGGCAATAATGGTAATTACAATCAAAATGTGAACAATGGCAATACTATTGTTAATAATGAGAATTTTGACAAAGAAAAGAAAAACCGTTATCGCGCCCCCGATTTTGAATTTGACAGCGTGGTAGACTGTGAAGGAGTTTTAGAAATCACTTCTGACGGTTATGGTTTCTTGCGTTCTTCGGACTATAACTATTTGGCTTCGCCTGATGATATTTACGTATCTTCTTCACAAATCCGACTTTTTGGCTTGCAAACAGGAGATACGGTATATGGAGAAGTGCGTCCGCCCAAAGATGGCGAAAAGTATTATCCGCTACTAAAAGTTATAAAGATAAACGGACTTGACCCCCAAGTGGTGCGCGACCGAGTACTATTTGAGCACCTTACGCCTCTTTTTCCTGATGTAAAATTTGAGTTGGCAGGCAAAGGTTCTACTGTTTCTACTCGCTTGATAGACCTTTTTGCTCCTATTGGGAAAGGACAACGCGGTATGATAGTGGCACAACCTAAGACGGGTAAAACAATGCTTTTAAAAGATATTGCGAATGCCATTAGCAAAAATCATCCTGAGGTGTACCTAATGGTACTCTTGATTGATGAGCGCCCTGAGGAGGTAACTGATATGCAACGCAGTGTGCGAGGAGAGATTATCTCTTCGACTTTTGATAAGGAAGCTTCCGAACACGTGAAAATAGCTAATATCGTACTTGAAAAAGCAAAACGATTGGTAGAATGTGGTCACGATGTGGTTATATTGTTGGACTCTATCACCCGTTTGGCTCGCGCTTATAACACAGTGCAACCAGCTTCGGGGAAAGTGCTTACCGGTGGGGTAGATGCTAACGCTTTACACAAACCTAAACGCTTTTTCGGAGCAGCTCGTAATATTGAAAACGGAGGCTCTCTTTCTATCATCGCTACGGCTCTTACCGAGACAGGATCAAAGATGGACGAGGTAATTTTTGAGGAATTTAAAGGAACGGGTAATATGGAGTTACAATTGGATAGACGTATCTCGAACCGCCGTATTTTCCCAGCTATTGACTTAATAGCTTCGTCTACTCGTAGAGATGACTTGTTGCTTGATGAAAACACGCTTAATCGCACTTGGGTGTTACGCAAGTATTTGGCAGAAATGAATCCGATAGAGGCGATGGAATTTATGGAAAAGCAAATTAAGCTAACGCGCAATAACGAAGAGTTTTTGGCAACGATGAACAATTAGTTTTTTACAAAGGCAATATAGTTCATATCTGTAAAACAATAAATTATAAATAGAAGAGAAAAAATATCTAATTTTTTGCTTTTAAAATTTGCAGATAATAAAAATAGTTGTACCTTTGCACCCGCATAATTGAGAAAACAATTGTGATTGTGCACTTGGAGAGATGGCAGAGCGGTTGAATGCGGCGGTCTTGAAAACCGTTGAGGGTAACACCTCCGGGGGTTCGAATCCCTCTCTCTCCGCCAAAGTCAGAATGTTGATAAAATTATTTTTAAGGCTAAAATAGAACGTTTGTTTCTGTTTTAGCCTTTTCTCATATAAGAAAAAAATAGGCTTTTACCTTAGTAAAACTTAGGTTAGATATAAGAAATAGCTTTTTGTGCTTCACTTATAATCAGTACTTCCGATAGGGGATAGATATTTTTTCGGTTTAAAAACTTTTGTAATCATCAATTTTGTAGTATCTTTGTAAAAAATTATATAGAACATTAAAAAATAATGAATGCAGAAACACTTGCTGTAGATGAAATAGGAACCACTACCACTACTACCTTAAAGAGCAATAAACCAGAGTGGATACGGGTAAAATTACCCACTGGTAAAAAGTATACTGAACTGAGGAGTGTGGTGGACAGATATAACCTTCACACAATTTGTACTTCGGGTAGTTGCCCCAATATGGGAGAATGTTGGGGAGAAGGTACTGCTACTTTTATGATATTGGGGAATATCTGTACGCGCTCGTGTGGCTTTTGTGGCGTAAAAACAGGGCGACCTGAAAGTTTGGATTGGGAAGAACCTGAAAAGGTGGCACGTTCTATCAAACTGATGAACATTAGGCACGCAGTACTGACCTCGGTAGACCGAGATGATTTAAAGGATATGGGAAGCATTATATGGGCTGAGACGGTGAGAGCCGTGCGCCGAATGAACCCTAATACCACAATGGAGACCTTAATTCCTGATTTTCAGGGAGTGGAACGCAACTTAAACCGTATACTGAAAGCTGCACCTGAAATCATTTCGCACAATATGGAGACGGTACGCCGATTGACTCGTGAAGTGCGTATACAAGCTAAATACGACCGAAGTTTGGGCGTGTTGCGTTACTTAAAGGAAAACGGCGCGAACCGTACTAAATCGGGGATTATGTTAGGACTTGGAGAAACTGAGGAAGAGGTGATAGAAACCTTGCACGACCTTAAAGAGGCAAAAGTGGATATTGTGACTATCGGTCAGTATTTGCAACCTTCGAAACAGCACCTTCCTGTAAAGAATTTTGTCACTCCTGAGCAGTTTGCCAAGTACAAAGAAATAGGCTTATCATTAGGTTTTCGTCACGTGGAAAGTGGAGCGTTAGTACGTTCATCTTACCGCGCTCATAAGCATTTGTTATAAACCGTGTGGATTGTAATTCGTGAAAATATAAAAATAGCTCTTGACAGTATCAGAGGGCAACTATTGCGCACAATTCTCACCGTGCTCATCATCGCTATTGGCATTACGGCATTGGTAGGAATTCTGAGTGTGATTACTGCTTTGCGCAATACGCTTGAAGGCAATTTCTCGAGTATGGGAGCTAATACTTTTTCGATTACAAGGTATCAATACAGTCAGCGAGTTGAGGGGAGCGGTACCACCCAAAAGCCACACCCTTTAATTACCTATCAAGAAGCAGTAGCGTTTAAACAACAGTTAGATAATCCGTTTGCAAAAACGAGTATTTCTATGAATGTTGCCTCCTCAGCTGAGGTGAAGTACGAGAACAAAAAAACTGACCCATTAGCCGTAGTGATAGGCGTAGATGAATACTATGTTGGCAATTCGGGGTTAGAAGTGGAAGAGGGACACAATTTTAGCGATTTCGATATACAGAACAATAGCTATGTGTGCGTGATAGGTCCGGATTTTAAGAAAACACTACTCAAAGATGTAAATCCATTAGGAAAGACTATTTCGGTACGTGGTTATAAGTTCAAAGTCATAGGTATACTTAAAGAACAAAGTTCCTCCTTTGGCAATTACGAAAACTTTCAAGTGTTGATTCCTTTAGGAATTGCACGTAGTATTTTCCCTATAGATAATCCTAATTTTCAACTCAAAATAAGCGCTCAGAGCAAAGACCAGTTGGATGGACTTATAGATGATGCTACCATAGTGATGCGTAACCTGAGAGGCTTAGCACCTTTACAAGAAAATAATTTCGGGATAGAACGCAGTGACGACCTATTACAACGCATAGGCAGTATTACGGGTACCCTTTCTGTTGCTGGTTTTGTGATTGGGCTTATTACCATCTTGGGGTCTTCAATCGCCCTATTGAACATTATGCTCGTTTCGGTAACCGAGCGCACTAAGGAGATAGGCATTCGCAAAGCGTTGGGAGCTAAGCGCAAATCTATTACCTTACAGTTCTTTACCGAGACCCTAATAATAGCTCAATTGGGAGCACTTACGGGTATTGTATTAGGTATCAGTTTGGGATATTTGATATCTAAAGCCGTTAAGTTTGATTTTACCATTCCGTGGGGTGTTATTATTATTGCTATATGTATAGCTCTTGTAGTAGCGGTAATATCAGGATTGTATCCGGCAGTAAAAGCCTCGAAATTAGATCCTGTAGAAGCGTTGAGATATGAATAACTATGCAGCCTTTATTATTCAATAACTTACATATAGAAAACGAACCCGTGAATATCCCGTTGCCTGATGGGGTTACCCTTACGATAAAGCGAGAGGACAAAAATCACCCTTTTGTATCAGGGAATAAGCTCAGAAAGCTCAAGTACAACATAGCGCAAGCCCAACAGGAAGGCAAGGATACGATTCTCACTTTTGGAGGAGCTTATTCCAATCATATTGCTGCGACAGCAGCTGCGGGACAAATAGTAGGTTTGAAAACTATAGGTGTGATTCGTGGCGATGAGTTAGGTTCTAAAATAGATGTTAATCCTACGTTAAAGTTTGCTAAATCTTGTGGTATGGATTTTTATTTTGTTACAAGAGAGGCTTACCGACAAAAACATACGCCAGAGTTCTTGGAAAATCTTAGGAAACGCTATGGACAAAACATCTATATAGCCCCTGAAGGAGGTACTAATGAGCTGGCAGTGAAGGGTTGTGAAGAAATCCTTACTCCTGAGGACAACGCTTTTGATGTGATATGCAGTGCCGTAGGAACAGGAGGAACGATTTCAGGACTCATCAATGCAAGTGCTAATCATCAGAAAATCATTGGTTTCCCAGCTTTGAAAGGAGCGTTTTTAAGTGAGGTAATCAAACAATATACAACCAAAAACAATTGGGAATTAGTGTACGATTATCACTTTGGTGGTTATGCTAAAGTAACCGATGAATTAGTAGATTTTTTAAATGATTTTAACAGTCAGACGAAAATTTTATTAGACCCGATATATGTAGGTAAGATGATTTTTGCTATCTTTGCCCTCACAAAGCAGGGATATTTTGCCCCCAATACCCGTATATTAGCCATTCATAGTGGTGGTTTGCAAGGGATTAAAGGTTTTAACAACGAACGAATTAAAAAACATAAAAGTATATTGAATTATGATGAAAAGATTTAGTTTGCTATTGCTAATTCTCTTTATAATATCATCGTGCTCTGATCAGCCTTACAGGAAAGGGAGAAATTCTCATTCGGTAATCTATCGAGGACAAAAGCCGACACCGAGAGTGGAGATGAAAAAGCCTACCCATTCGGAGATAGCCCAAAGAAATAAGGCTTTAGCTGATTCAAAACACAATCGTAGAGATGTCTCAGAAGACAGCTTTCACGAGATAACTCCTGCGGTACAAGTTACGGCAGCCGTTACTCAAAAGTATATTCAGGATTATAAGGATATTGCAATGGTAGAGATGCAACGTTACAATATTCCTGCGAGTATTACTTTGGCACAAGGCATTTTAGAAAGTGGTTCGGGGCAAGGACGCTTGGCACGTTATGGCAATAACCACTTTGGAATTAAATGTCACGCTACTTGGGACGGCAAGACTATTACCCACGACGACGATGAGAAGAGCGAATGTTTTCGCAAATATAGATATGCATACGAATCGTTTGAAGACCATTCACAATTTCTTGTAAATCGCAATCGTTATAAAGCACTGTTTGACCTTAGTCCTACAGATTATGAAGGTTGGGCACACGGGCTCAGAAAAGCAGGCTATGCCACTGACCCTACTTATGCAAAGAAATTGATAGCTCTTATCAAAAAGTTTGAATTACATCAGTATGACAATCAAGTAATAGCAGCTAAGGGAGGAGATATAACTTCTTCTAATACCCAAGTAGCAACTGTTTCAACTCCTAAAAAAGAAGTATCTAAACCAGCTACAGCTATTAAATCGGTGTCTAAACCCACTGTAACAAAAACAATCGTTAAACCTACTAATACTATTGATACCACGACTATTGAAAAAGAGGCTATTGCTGAAGTCTATTATCAAGTACAAACAGGTGATACTCTTTATAAAATAGCACGGGAGCAACAAGTACCTGTACAACAATTGATGAAGCTTAATAATTTTGATGATGTGACTAGTAGTAACCTAAAAGTAGGACAACAAATTCGTGTGAACTAATGACTTTTAGTGAGCTAAGAGAGTATATACATCATAAATTAGAAATACTTTATCCTAAGAGTGAAATAAATGCGTTTTACTTTATTCTTTTGAAGCATTATGGGAAGTACAGTAAAGCTACAATATTAGCAAATTCTGATACTTTACTTACTGAAGATATAGCACAACCTATTTTGCAAGCGATTAGAGAATTACAAACAGCTAAACCTATACAGTATATTTTGGGTGAAACTGAGTTCTTCTCTAATCGTTTTTTCGTAAATGAAAATGTATTGATACCTCGACCAGAAACAGAAGAGTTAGTGGATTGGGTACTTCAAGAATATTCTGACAAAAGCGAGAAAATCAAGATATTAGATGTAGGGACAGGCAGTGGCTGTATTGCTATTTCACTTGCTAAAGCTCTTCCTAATGCCGTAGTAACAGCTATAGATGTCTCGGAAGGAGCTTTGAAAGTAGCTAAGCGTAATGCTGAATTAAACAGTGTAGTTACTCATTTTTTACAACAAGATATCTTGCGAATAGAAACTCTTCCTAATAAATATGATATTATTATCTCTAATCCGCCCTACGTACGTGAGTTAGAAAAGAAAGAGATACGCCATAATGTTTTAGAATATGAGCCTCATTTAGCACTCTTCGTCCCTGATAATAATCCGTTATTATTTTACGATAAAATAGCTACTCTTGCCCAGCAGAGTTTAAACACTAATGGGAGTCTTTTCTTTGAAATTAATCAGTATTTAGGGCAAGAAATGCAAACATTATTGGAACAAAAGCATTTTACTGAGATAACTTTACGTCAAGACCTTTTTGGGAATGATCGTATGATAAAAGCTAAGTAGCTATAAAAGTAATATAGAAGAAAAGGCTATCTAAATAATAATCATTAGAAAGCCTTTATTTATTTTCTAAAGCTGATACATAAAAGAAATGTTGTAATAAGCTATAGTTTCTCTTTAACTAAAATATTAGATTTGAATAACTTTCGAGAGTTGTTTATAAAGATATTCATACTATCCTTAACGCTCTCAGTAAGGTCTTTGTAGTGAGTAGTTTCGTATTCTTTGCAAGGTAATATTTCAAAAAGATATTTCTTATTAGTTTTTGGAGTGCGATTTACCCAAACTAAATAATATCCTTTATCAAGGATACGAGTGCCATAAGCATCTTTGAAGAGGGTCAGCTCTACCATCGCACCTCCGTCTGTTGAGCTTTTGCGCTGGTTAGATACAAAATTACCCAGTGAATAAACTACCATCTGTTCCTTATGAAGTCCCGTTTGCGGATAGTAATACATAGGTTGTAAGACGTGTGGGTGACCTCCTATAATAATGTCTACTCCGTTGTCAAAAAGAAATTGTGCTACTTCTTCCTGTTTTTTGTTTTGCTTTTGCTGGTATTCTATCCCCCAGTGTATCACTACTATCAGTTTATCGAGATTTACTTTTTTAGCTTTCTCAATATCCTGCTTCATTAGGTTGAGATTTATTTTATTTACGATGGTAGGTTCAGGAACGGGTAAACCATTAGTACCATAAGTATAGTTGAGTATTCCCACTGAAATCCCATTTTTGGAAAGCACCAATAAATTATCTTTCTCAAATTCTGCTTTGTTGCGAAAGGTTCCTGTATGAGCTATTTTTAAGGAGTCGAGTACGTCTAAAGTACGAATAATTCCCTTTTTGCCTCTATCGCAAGTGTGATTATTGGCAGTTACCAATACATCTATTCCGCTATCTCTACAAGCAACTGCTAAAGCATCGGGCGACGAAAACTGGGGGTAACCTGTATAAGGTTCCCCTGCCAAAGTTACTTCCAAATTAGCAATAGCAAAATCTACCTGCGCAAACTTATGTTTGATTTTGTCAAATACAGGCATATAATTGTATTGCTTCGTCTCAATATCGTAAGCTCCTTCTATTTGTGGCACGTGCCCCATTATATCCCCCATAAAAAGCAATGACATTCGGTTACCTGTTTCTTGGGCAAAAGTTATCGAGACGAAGAGAAAAGTCAGAAATATACGTATCATTTATTTGAAACCTATTTTAGTTTGCTTGTCTTGTTCTTTGAGTTCCTTTATGTCTATATTGGTCAGTTCTGCTAATGAGTAAGGCTTATCTACTCTAAAATCTCTATCGGTAGATTGCAAATACTTATTGCACTTCTCAACAGTTAGCTCTTTAAACTTATACTCGGCTATCAATCTGCCTTTGCGCAATAATGCCGAGTCTATCTTAGAAATATCGGAGTTAAACGTGCATATCAGCTGGCATTCTAATACATCAGAAAGCATACCGTCAGCTATATTGAGGATAGACGATACTACATCGGTATTACTGTTGAAGGAGGTGCGTTCAGCTATATAGTTCTCACAATCTTCGAGTACCAATACAGAGTTCTTATTGCCTATGAGCAGACTAATAAAAGCAGGGTCGGTGAGCGACCCTATCATTGTAGTAGGTACAAAGATAAATTTTTTATTCGGGATTTGGCTCGTAAGCCATTTGATGTAGTTTGTCTTCCCCGAACCAGCAATCCCGTGAAATAGTACCACGCCCTTGTTGTCATTCGTTAGCGCATTTTTCACTCGAGTATGTACTTCGAAGAAATCATTGTTGTACATCGTTTCAAAATCTATGCGGTAAGGCTTGATGCTATGGGTTTTGATTTCTAATCCTATTTGCGTTTTTAGTAGTATAGAAACCTTAGATTCTTTAGAGATATACTTTTCTATATATTCTGAAAACAAGATGTTGAGGTGTTCTTTAGCCTTTGGATTGTCGTTTTGGTAGTATACTGAATTTACTTTGTATAATCCGTCTTCAAAAATCTGGTTATCGTACTCGTTGGAGAGATTTTTGTCTATTACCAAAAAGATTTTGAGCTCTGGGTGAAAATAGCATTCTTCCGATTCGTATAGCTCATTTTGTTTGGAGGCGTATTCTATGGTGTAATAGTCAGTACATTTCACAAAGTGTTTCAGTTTGTCTCGTTGGATAACCAAATCCTCTCCTCCTATATAAATTCTTGCCATCAAGTCGTCTAACAAACAACGGTACGGGTTGCTGAAAGTCAGAAGTTTGTATTTATCGTACACCTCTACGTGGTCATCGGAGTCTATCTGCAAGAGGTTTACAGGGTGATAATATTTAGATTCTTTTATTTTCATCGATACCATTTATAAGCTAATAACGTATTTTTCAAGAGCATTGCTATGGTCATAGGGCCTACGCCTCCTGGTACAGGAGTAATGTAGCTCGCTTTTTCTTTTACTTCATCGAAAGCTACATCGCCTACAATGCGATAACCTTTATCGGTGCTATCGTCTTTTAGGCGTGTAATTCCTACGTCTATCACGGTTACGCCTTCTTTTACCATATCGCCTTTTAGAAATTCTGGAATACCTAATGCCATTACCACAATATCTGCCTGACGTGTAAGCTCAGCGAGGTTAGGGGTATGACTGTGAGTAAGTGTAACAGTAGCGTTGCCTTGTGCTCCCTTTTGGCTGAGCAATATGCTGATGGGGCGACCTACGATGTGTGAGCGTCCTACTACTACCACGTGTTTGCCTTTGGTAGGCACTTCGTAGCGTTTCAGCAACTCCATAATACCGAAAGGTGTAGCAGGAATAAAAGCCTCCATATCCAGTGCCATTCTACCGAAGTTAGCAGGGTGAAAGCCGTCTACATCTTTTGTAGGGTCTATGGCTAAAAGTATTTTCTGCTCGTCGATGTGTTTAGGTAGTGGTAATTGTACTATATAGCCGTCAATTTCAGGATTAGCGTTTAACTTTTCAATTTCTTGCAGTAGCCCCTCTTCACTGATGTTAGCAGGAAGTTTTACTAAAGTAGACTCAAAGCCTACTTGTTCGCAAGCTTTCACCTTACTCCCCACGTAGGTAAGACTTGCCCCATCGTCGCCTACCAATACGGCAGCCAAATGTGGTACTTTCTTTCCCTCAGCTTTTAGTTGCTTTACTTCCTCAGCAATTTCTTGTTTGAGGGCTTCTGAAGTCTTTTTTCCGTCTAAGATAGTCATTACTGATTGT
Source organism: Capnocytophaga sp. oral taxon 324 str. F0483 (assembly GCF_000318315.2). Lineage (NCBI taxonomy): Bacteria > Pseudomonadati > Bacteroidota > Flavobacteriia > Flavobacteriales > Flavobacteriaceae > Capnocytophaga > Capnocytophaga sp. oral taxon 324. Next base: position 60,415 of record NZ_KB291528.1, read on the forward strand.
GTTTTTAGTGGTTAAAGGGCTTTTTCATCGGTGATATCAAGCTCTATTTGGTTCAAAAGTTGTTTTACTTGGGCTAATGATTCGAACGAGTCACTAAAAGTAACCGTAGTTTTTGTTCTGTCAATTTCTTTTATCAATGCTTTTATCAAATCAACAGGCACGAGTTCTTCTCCTTCTGATAAATCAGCGTTAAACCCAATACCCACTGCCATTGTTTCTACCTGCATTCCAAAGCATATCTCAATAAACTCTTCTAAGGTAGCCGATTTTACAATTCCCTTAGCCCATTCGTCGGCTTTACAAGCTACTGCTTTCTCTTCGTCTTCCCAAAAGAGGGCTACAGGAATAGCTTCTTTTGTTTCCTCAATGTAGAAGGCTTGCGAACCACACATAGCAAACGATTCGTCTACTTCTAGGTAAAACACTTCTTTGTTCTTTACTACAGTTTCAATGAATTCTTGTAACATATTTGTATTTTTTACCTTTTACCTTTTATCTAACCTCTCATTCCCTGCATCATCTGCATCATCTTTCTGCCACCGCCACCTTGCATCATTTTCATCATCTTGCTCATTTGCTCGAACTGTTTCATTAGTTGGTTTACCTCTTGAATATCGCGACCGCTACCTTTGGCAATTCGTTTTTTGCGGTTTAAATCTATGATAGCAGGCGTATTGCGCTCTTTTGGAGTCATAGAATGGATAATTGCTTCGATATGCTTGAAAGCGTCGTCTTTGATATCGAGGTCTTTCACTGCTTTGCCTACACCGGGAAGCATACCAAGGAGGTCTTTCATACTACCCATACGCTTAATTTGCTGTATTTGTTCAAGAAAGTCGTCAAACCCAAATTGGTTTTTTGCAATTTTCTTTTGCAATTTGCGCGCTTGCTCTTCGTCAAACTGCTCTTGAGCGCGTTCTACTAATGATACCACGTCGCCCATACCGAGAATACGGTCAGCCATACGGTCGGGATAGAACACATCAATAGCGTCCATTTTCTCGCCGGTACCTACGAATTTGATAGGTTTATTCACTACCGATTTAATAGTGATAGCCGCCCCACCGCGGGTGTCCCCGTCGAGTTTGGTAAGGATAACCCCATCGAAGTTGAGCACATCGTTGAAGGCTTTAGCCGTGTTTACAGCATCTTGCCCCGTCATCGCATCTACTACAAAAAGGGTTTCTTGTGGGTTGAGAGCTTTGTGGATATTCGATATTTCGGTCATCATTTGCTCGTCTACTGCCAACCGACCTGCGGTATCCACAATCACCACGTTCAAGTGGTTTTCTTTAGCGTATTGCACCCCTTTTTTGGCAATATCCACAGGGTTATTGTTCCCTTTATCCGAAAAAACAGGTACCCCTACCTGCTCTCCTACAATATGTAATTGGTCTATCGCAGCAGGACGATACACGTCGCACGCTACGAGCAATGGTTTTTTATTTCTTTTATTTTTGAGGTAGTTAGCCAATTTCCCTGAGAAAGTAGTCTTACCAGAACCTTGTAACCCCGACATCAATATAACAGTAGGATTCCCCGATAGGTTCACTCCAGCAGCATCACCTCCCATTAGCTGGGTGAGCTCATCTTTTACAATCTTCACCATTAACTGCCCTGGTTGTAGGGTAGTGAGCACTTGTTGTCCTAAGGCTTTTTCTTTTACGTTGTTGGTAAAATCTTTGGCTATCTTATAATTCACGTCGGCATCAAGCAAAGCGCGACGCACTTCTTTCAGTGTTTCAGCTACGTTTATTTCGGTAATCTTACCGTGTCCCTTTAAGTTATGTAGGGCTTTCTCTAATTTATCACTTAAATTATCAAACATTTTTGTCTATTTTAAAAAGTTGTGCAAAGGTACTGAAAAAAAGTGGAAACTAAAAACTAAACAGCTAAAAAAGTGTATTGATACGGTTAATAAGCTGTTTTTCTATAATATAACTCCTTATTTTATAGAAGTTTAAAAGGCTGTTCTATAATAATCGTACAAGATTCCGTATAAGATTCCTATAAGCTGAGCATATTTTTCCTCCGAGTTTTTTAGAGTTCCTCCATATTTCTCCAATATCTCACCTTACCTTTTCTTTCGCCTCGTAACCCCGTTTTTAACATTTTTTGCATTGTTGTATTGTATTATTAATCAATCACTTGTATACCCTTTCTATACCAATCGTCCAAGATTCGTATAAGCTTCCTATAAGCTACCTATAAGCTAACCATACCCTCCTAAGAGCCTTTTCTCTCCAAAATTACTCTCAGTGTACTTCTGATATTTTTCGTTTCCTTCCGAAAGCTCCACCTTCCTCCGACCAATCAAATAACTATTTTAACCTCTCTCCATCATTTGCTAATTTCTAAATTTGCTAATCTGCTAATTTTCACATTTACTAATTTACTAATTTCCTAATTTTCACATTTGCTAATTCCCTAATTATCCTTATCTTTGCACCCAAAATATGTTTTTAATATGATTCATATTGATTTAAAGATAAAAATTGCAGTTTTAATAGCTATTTTTATCATCTTACAAAGCTGTAGAAAAACTACTCCCACTACTTCTCACCCCAATTCTTCATTAAATGAGGCTGGTAAAGAGGTTTATACTGAGGCTCTTACTATTGCAGTAGATACCTCTGTAACTTCATTTGAAAATCTTACAGTTCTTGATGCTACTTATAAAAAAGGAATACAGTCCGAAACCCATAGTTATTATACAGAAAATGGAGGAAAAACTCGTTGGCTCTTCGAAGACATCCCTTCTCGCATCTTTTCGCAATATATAGAAGCTTTAAAATGTATTGAAGAAGATGGTCTAAACCCCGAAACTTATAGGCGTTCTGCTTTGAAAAAAGTGGTAGATAGTGCCTATAAATATAAACTCCCTAATGATTATAAGGCTTATTTAGATAAACAAATTACCGCCTCTTTTTTGCTTTTTGCCAAGCACCTTACCTCTGGTCGCTTTTCTAAAAGAGCCTATGGAAAACATACGTGGATAAAACCAAAATATAAATATCGGAATATTGATATGCTCTTACATTTGGGAGATAACGATGATTTAGAAGCAAAATTAGCAAGTCTTTATCCCAAAGGAGAACAGTATAGACGAATGAAATATAAGTATATACAACTCAAAAATCAGCCTCTTGACACTATCCGTATTATTAAATTTTCAGACCCTAAAAACTTTGTTTACGGATATACTGATCCTGAGGTTGAGAGCTTGCGCAATGCCTTAGCTAAAAAAGGCTTTGGGTCAGTTCCCAAAATCGACCCTCAGGAAGTAGATAGTACCCTTATATGGGCATTGAAAAGATTTCAGCGCAGTAATGGGCTTACTCCCGATGGTTCCTTAGGTATCCAAACGCTCAATCGTCTGAATATGAATAAAGCACGCCAGCGCGATTTACTTAGGCTCAATATGGAGCGTATGCGTGTTTTCAATAATGATTTAGGTGATGATTATATAATTGTGAATATCCCTGATTATAAACTTTTTTTATATCATAAGGACTCATTAATATATCAAACCAAAGTAGTGGTGGGGCGAGCTCAAAGCTCAACTCCCATTTTCACCGATTCTATCCGTTCAATAGAATTTCGCCCTACGTGGTCTGTGCCTCAGAGTATTATCAGAAAGGAAATGATTCCTCAAATGCTATTGCAAGAAGACCCTGAAAGATACAAAAATAGAGGTTATACTATGTATGAAAATGGCAAGGTGATAGACCCCTTAGAGGTAGATTGGACGAATCCTTTAGTGCATAAACGTGCTTTTTATTTTGTAGAAGCTCCCTCCGAGCGCAACTCATTGGGCTTAGTGAAGTTCCTGCTCAATAATAATATGAGTATATATTTGCACGATACACCATCGAAGTATTTGTTCGAACGTGAGCAACGTGCACTTAGTCACGGCTGTGTACGCGTGCAAAATCCTTCGCAATTAGCCTATCATCTACTGAAGAATGAAGGTGATGGAAAGTCTTGGACAGAAGAGAAAGTAAAAGACTTTATGAACAATAATAAGCGCAATCAGTATCGTGTAAAACTCAATACAAAATATATGATTAATATTCTGTACTACACCATATCGGTAGATAAGAAAGGCGAAGCAACTATAAAGAATGATATCTACGATCTTGATAACGAACAGTTGAAAGACATAAAGCGGTTTGAAAGCTAACTTTCAAACCGCTTTTTTTATTTGTCACTTATTTTAATGCCCTTTATTTTAAAGCTTTTCTTATTTCTTCTTTTAAACTATCCGAAGCCTCTACCAAAGGCAAACGCACATAGGGCTCACATAAGCCTTGAGCAGCTAAAATAGCTTTAATTCCTGTGGGGTTCCCTTCTTTAAAAGCTAAAGCCATCATAGGTAACAATTCGTATTGCAATGTATTAGCTTTAGAAGTATTACCGTTTAACCCTAACCGTACCATCTCAGAAAATTCTTTAGGGAAAGCAATCCCAATCACCGAAATTGCTCCACTACCACCCATATATACTGAAGGAAGGGTCGTAGTATCATCTCCTGATAAGAAAGTGAAATGTTTAGGCATATCTTTTAAGATATTCATATCTAACACTAAATTGCCAGAAGCTTCTTTTACAGCTATAATATTCTTAAAGTCATTAGCCAATCGCAATATGGTTTCAGCGGTCATACATACCCCTGTGCGCCCAGGTACATTATATAAAATAATAGGTAAAGGACTCTCTTTGGCTATTGCTGCAAAGTGTGCATATAAACCATTTTGCGAAGGTTTATTGTAATAAGGCGTTACAGATAGAATCGCATCAAAAGGGGTTAAATCCGTACTCTTGATTTCCTCAATAACACTTTGGGTATTATTGCCCCCAATACCTAATACTAAGGGTAAATGCTTTTTATTAGCCTTGATAATAGTCTCTCGCACAAGAGCCTTTTCTTCCTTACTGAGAGTAGGAGCTTCGCTGGTAGTTCCCAAAACTACAATGAAATCTACTCCACCATCAGTTACATATTCTACTATACGGGTAAGAGCCTTAGTATCCACCCGCTTCTCAGCTGTGAAAGGTGTGATAAGAGCCACACCAGTTCCTCTTAGTTGTTTTGTCATAATTTTTTTATTTGCGAATAATGGTTTCTAATATTTTTTTTAATTCATTAGCAAAAACCTTTTCATCAGCAGGAGAACAAGCTATCACAATATCGTTGTACTGTAGCCCTATTCCTTCAAAACCAGCTCTTAATTTAGCTTTGATAGACGAAGATAATAGCAACAATGGCAATTTAGGCTCACTAAAATAATTAATGAGCAAGTCATACTCTTGTTCAGCTAATCTATCGGCGTGGTAATTCCTAATCTTTCCTTGCCAATTAATTTCCTTATCAATCAGAAAAGGAGTTCCATTAGCGTGAGTTTCTTCTGATTCACGCTTATATCCTAAGACAATATAGTTCTCAGGGCGAATGGAATAGTATTTTATAAGCTCCAATAAGGGGTCTACATTCTTCACTACATCCATATCCACAATACAACCAACTTTTGCTAAGTTGTTGTCTAACCTTTTGTTATAACTTTCTAAGGCTTTAAAATTCTTCCGAATTTTATTTTTTATGTTATAATTTTTTACGATGTCCAAAATATATTGTAATTTTGCGTGTGATTGCAAAGGTAAAAATAATTTTTAAAATAGAAATATATTTATGAAAAAGTTTGATGTAATGAAGCATTATTTTTTTGTATTGCTTGTAACAATAGGATTTTTAGCCTCTTGCTCTTCGTCTAAAACGCAGCTTACAAGAGTAAAAGCTATAAACATTCCTATTACCGATACTATTTCACAAAAAGCTGAAATAGAAAACTTTATCGCACCATATCGCGAACACATATCCTCTGAGATGTCTACCGTCTTAGCTCAAAATCCAGTCGATTTGGTGAAAGATAGAAAAGAAAAAGCGTTAAATACCGCTATTGGTAATTTTATGGCTGATGCTACCTTCGAAATTGTAAATCCTCTTTACAAAAAACGTACAGGTAAGGATATCGACTTTGTAATGCTCAACTGGGGAGGTATTCGTTCTGATTTGCCTAAAGGTGATGTTACAGTAGGTTCAGTTTATGATATAATGCCTTTTGAGAATAAAGTAGTAGTACTTACAATGTCAGGAGAGAAAGTACAAGAGCTTCTTAACTATTTGATTAAAGAGCGAAAACCTCACCCTCTGTCAAAGCAAATAGATTTGCAAATCACCAAAGATGGTAAGGTGGTTCACTTCAATATCAACGGGAAACCTTTCGATTCTAAAGCTACTTATATAGTCGCTACTTCCGATTATTTAATGAATGGGGGAGATGCGATGTACTTCTTCGAAAATTCTTTAAAAGTAGATGAAACTGATTATAAACTTCGCAATGTACTGATTGACTATTTCAAAAAAATAGATGTATTAGACGCTAAAAAAGATAACCGATTTGAATATAAACTATAATACGATTATGAAAAGACGTACTTTTATTAAAAACATAGGAGCTTCATCTTTGCTAATGGGGGTAGGAGGTCTATCACTATCAATGAAGCCAAGCAATGCAAAACAAATTACTATTTTGCATACGAACGACGTACACAGTCACATCGACCCTTTCCCTATTACTGACCCTCATAACCCTAATAAAGGAGGAATAGCGCGCAGGGCATATCTCATCGACCAAGTACGTAAAGAAAATTCTCATACCTTGCTTTTCGATGCAGGGGATATTTTTCAAGGCACTCCTTATTTTAATTTCTATGGAGGTGAGTTAGAGTTTAAGCTAATGTCAATGCTTAAATACGATGCTGCTACCTTAGGGAATCACGATTTTGACAATGGAGTAGAGGGGCTTTTTGCACAGCTTCCTCACGCCAAGTTTGATTTTATCATTTCTAATTACGATGTAAGTAAAACGCTCCTCAATGGGTATACAAACCCCTATAAAATTTATATGGTAGATGGTATTAAAATAGGAGTTTTTGGTCTGGGCGTTGAATTGGAAGGTTTGGTAAATAAAAAACAATATGGCGAAACAGTTTATCTGAACCCTATAGAGATAGCACAAGATATGGAACGCAAACTCTATAATGAAGAACATTGTGATTTAATTCTCTGTCTGTCCCACTTAGGATATGATTACAAAAATAGCCCTAAGGTCTCCGATTTAAAAGTTGCTGCTCAAACCTCTTATATCGATTTAATTATAGGAGGTCATACACATACTTTTTTACCTCGCCCTACTTTGGTTACAAATAAAAGAGGAAAAACTACTTTGGTAAATCAAGTAGGTTGTTATGGTATTAATTTGGGAAGAGTAGACTTCTTTTTTGAGGAAGATAGCCTTGTAAAAAACAAAGCAGTGACTATTGAAGTATAGGTTGTTATAAATTATTTTGTAAAAAAGTACTCGTTTTTTTTGTATATTTAAAAAACTTATGTACTTTTGCAACCGAATTAAAAAGGAGCCTGAGTGGCGGAATTGGTAGACGCGCACGACTCAAACTCGTGTTCTTCGGAGTGAGGGTTCGATTCCCTCCTCAGGTACAATAAAAGGAGCTACATTATTGTGGCTCCTTTTTGTTTTTTTATATAAAGTAGTTTTGAGAACTATTTATTTTTTAGGTTTTACTTCGGTTCTCGCTTCTTCTGTTAGGTACCTCTTTTGTCTTTTCTCCTTCCCTATTTACCGTTGTTTTTTCAATTCTTTAGCACGTTGTTTTAAGTCTTTTTCAGTAAAGTAGTAAACAGTAACTTTATTGCTAAAATATTCCTCTCGTAGGTAGTAATAGGTGTTAGTTTTAAGGTCTTTTACAAGGTAATGAGTACTATGGTTATCAGGGAAGCCTTTGAGGATTTCATAAGTAGTGAGATGAAAGAGTTTGCGTACGAATTTGCCAATGCGCTCGTCTTTAGGAATATCACTTTTCAGTTGGAAAGAAGGATTAGGCGATTTGCCCCGTATATCATAAATTTTGATAAAGCGCAGTAAAGTGGCTACGTCATTTAGTTTCTGTTTGTCGGTAGCAAAATTACCAGTACTTTTAATGAGGTAGTATTCATCGTTGGAGATTTTGTGGAGATAATAACTACCGAGATTAAGATTGAGCTCTATAGGAATACTATCACATTCCACCCCTCGTTTTTCCATTTTCTCTACCTGAATAGATAAATACTTACCTACCGCTTGATAAGTCCCTATAGTAGGAGAAGAGCAGGTATTACCACATTCGGCTACTAACCAGGAGGAGAAAGTACCATCTGAATTGAAGAGAATACGGTCGCCAAAAGTATATTTACTCTCAGGCGTTTTTAGGAAATACACATCGGTCACGTCAGGGAACTCCCCTAAAAAATTATCAATGCGCCATTCTTTGCCTATAAAATCTTGAGCGTGAATAACACTGATTAGCAGTAGTCCAATAGTAGTAAAAAGTGTTTTCATTTTTTAAATTGTACAAAAATACCTCCTGCAAGCCATAAAAGCAATAAAATACACCCTACAAGACTTAACCTACTACCTGTTTTCACTACTTCGGGGTCAAAAGCAAAGCGTATCTCGTGTTTTCCTGCGGGTACAGACATTCCTCGTAAAGTGTAATCTACACGGTAGATAGGCGTCTCTTTGCCATCGATAGTCGCTTTCCAGCCGTGAGGGTAGAACATCTCCGAGAAAACCGCAAAACCTTCGTGAGAATTGTTACTTTCGTAAGTTAATTCATCAGGGCGCATATGTTTTAGTGCAATCGTAGCCGTGCTATCCACAGTGTATTGTGATGGAAGGTTTGTTTTCAAATCTTTGAGCGTTGCTAAAGCCTCTTCGGAAGGGTAAAACTCTTTTAAAGCTTTCATCATCTCATTATCACTGTTTTTTAAGCTAAGTTGCTTTATAAACCACGCATTACCTAAGGCATCTTCGTTGTGCATTGGTTGTATTTCTCCCTCTTGGTTGCGCAAAAGTATATATTTCACGTTCAGCATATTGAGCACTTCCATATTTCCTTTGGCTATTTGGTAATCGAAGAGTTCCTGCAAGCGCTTAGGTTTCGCTGCGTGATAGCCTCCAATCGAATGGTGAAAAAACGAAGTACGTGCGCCATTGATACCCACTTGAGGTTCGTATACGCGATAATAGCTCTTGTCTTGAAGAATCGCCATATCAGCAGGAGTTGCCTCAAAAGGATTTTCTATTAGGTATTTATCTACAAAATTGTCTTTGTTTACATAGCGTTTGGCTACTCCTCCCAAATCAAAGAAAAGCAATGCTAAGAGTGCTATTTGCATTCCCCTAAGAGGAATTTTGTTGTACTGATAAAGTACCAAAGCCAAAGCCGTGAGCAGTATAAGTACGGTGCTTCTTAGCAAATCAGCAGTGTAAATACTTTTGCGGTCTTCCACTATCATTTGCACAATCTCTCTGTTGCCGTAATACACATCGTTTGCACTTTGGAAATCAAAGAATCCTTTTCCTAAGAAAAGCAATAACATTACCCCCAAACAAATATAAAGACTGTAAAGCAAGTATTTTTTGCGCTCCTCTTCAGGCGTTTTTAAGAACTGTTGTAACCCTACTATCGCCAATATAGGCACGCAGAGTTCTAAAATTACTTGTATAGACGATACCGCTCTAAACTTATTGTATAACGGAAAGTAGTCTATCATAAAATCAGTGAGCAGTCCGAAGTTCTTGCCCCACGAAAGTACGAGTGCCATTACTGAGCCCATTAAAAGCCACCATTTAATTCTCCCTTTTACTACAAAAAGTGCTAAGACAAATAGGAAGAACACCACAGCTCCTATATAGGCAGGGGCAGCCACGATAGGCTGGTCGCCCCAGTAAGTGGGTAAACGTTGTGTTTCTTGTAATGCCTGCATAGGGGGTACCCCCAATTGTACCAAATACTGATAGGTCTTAGAGTTTTCTCCTAAGTTTTCGTGGTTAGAACCCCCAAAAAGACGAGGCACGATAAGGTTTAGTGATTCACTGATGCCATAACTGTATTCGGTGATATATTCTTTTGGTAGACCGCTGTTCTGCTCTTTCGGAGTCCCATCAGGAGTAATGGTAAGTGTCGATTTACTACGGGTGCTCCAATCGGCGTATTCGCGAGTCGTGAGCAGTAAAGTGGCATTTGCCAGTACACTCACTACTACAGCCCCAAGTAATACCGCCATAGCTTTTGCAAAATCTTTGAGTTGTTTCTCTTTGATAGCTTTATAAAGGAAGCCTACGCCTAAAAGCAATACCAATAAAAGCAGGTAATACGTCATTTGGAAGTGATTAGCGCAGATTTCTAACGCCAGTGCTACTGCTGTGAGTAATCCTCCCCAAAGGTATTTCCGCTGAAATACCAATAAGATACCCGCTAATAAAGGAGCAAAATAAGCAATGGCGTGTGCTTTGGCATTATGCCCTGCCCCTAAAATAATAATCAAGTAAGTAGAAAGACCAAAGGCAATAGCCCCCAAGAAAGCATTCTTGTAATCCACTTTTAACACCAAAAGTAGGACGTAAAAGCCTATAAAGTACAAGAAGAGATAATCGGCAGGACGAGGTAAAAAGCGTAATGTTCTGTCTAGTTGCTTTACAAAATCATTAGGATATTGTGCCCCTAACTGATAGGTAGGCATACCACCAAAAGCGCTGTTTGTCCAATATGTCTCTTTGTTTTCTGTTTGACGGTAATCATTGCGCTCCTTCGCCATACCGGTATACTGAACAATATCGCTTTGGAAGATACCTTTTCCCTGTAATACAGGGTAAAAGAAAGCAAGCGCTATTACAGCAAATAGCGCTATTACTACAACGTGAGGGACTATTTTTTTCATTTGGTTATTTTTTACCTTTTATCTCTTACTTAAATCAAACTTCCTCGTAATCTATGTATTCACCCACTTGCTTAGTAGCTTCAGGGTTTTTAGAATGAGAATTCTTATTTATAATAGTTTGTTTGCCTTCCTTCTCTTCTGAGCGATTTTGCCCATAAGCATTTTGTTGGTACTGATTTTGGGTACGCTCGAATTCTTTTTGCATTCTTTCACTTACCTTGTTTATGAAAAAACGCATCATATAAGGAGCCAATATTCTCAGTAGGATTCTCAGTCCCCAAAACACTAATATAATAATAAGGATAGTCTGTATAAATCCTGAAAAAGAAGCTTCTGACATCATTTTATTTTTAGTTTTGGTGCAAAGGTATAAAATAATTATGAACTAACAAATTTGTAAAATTTACTAATCTACTCCACTTTTACCTTATTTTTGCCTTTACCTTTGCATCGCTACGCCCCCTCTTTTTAGGAGAGTTTCTCAATAACTACCGAGTAAGTGAGTGTTAAGAGGATTTTATCTTTCTCTTACTTTCGCCTCGTAACCCTGTTTTTAACATTTTTGGCATTGTTGTATTATAGTATAAATCAACTACTTATATACCCTTTCTATACCAATCTTCCAAGATTCGTATAAGCGTCCTATAAGCTTCCTATAAGCTAACCATACCCACTTTACCTCTTATCTTATACTCTTCACCTAATTTCCTACTTCCGAATTCTTCTGATATATTTCGAAAAAAATAGAGTTATTTTGAGTGAAAAAACAAAGCAGAATGAAAATTTATATAAATTCTTACCTCTAACCTAACTTATTTTTGAAAATCAATAGATCCACTTCAATCCTATCAGATAAGTTCTCCCCGGAGAAATACTGGAGTAGAAACTCGTGGTTTTAGTTACATAATCGAAAAGATTGTCAATACCTGCTGTGAAGGTGAGGTGGTAGGGAAGTTTAGAGAATAGTTGCAAATGCCATATACTATAAGGTTCATAATAGGTATAGAGCTCATTGTTATTACTATCGGTATCGTGAATGCGGGTAGCACTTACGTATTTGCCACTCAACACAACGTTAGGAATATAGAGGGCATCACGCTTAGGAATGTATTCAACTTTTACAGTGAAAGTATGCGGGCGGTTTTCACCTGTACTATTGCTAATGTAGTAGTAAGCATACGAACCTTTAAAGCGGAAAGCTTTTGTAGGGTGATAAGTCGCCGATATCTCAGAGCTTACAATCTCAGTATTGCCATTAAAATTTACATAACGAATAGTATCACTGGCAGCCGTCCAGCGGAAGGCTATTTTATCTCTTACCGACGAGAGTTGCGTCATTGCGGTAATATTCACCTTCTTGCTGTCGAAATCTACTGAAAGGTTAAGGTTATTACTGGTTTCGGGTTTAAGGTCTTTGTTACCCATTATTTGGAAGCCACCCCCCCAAGGGTGAAACCAATTAGTGTAGAGTTCTTTCAAGGTAGGCGACCGGAAACCTGTGGAAAAACCTCCTCTAAAAGTAAACTGCTCTACCTTAAACATTCCTGACAAACGATAGGTAAAGTGTTCTTTAAAAAGTGAATGATAATCTATACGTGCCCCAGTTACCAAAGTGAAAGCAGGTGAGAGTGCCCATTCTTGTTGGGTGAAAGCAGTGTAGTTTTGTGCATTTTCTTTGGCTTCAGTGCCTGTATTATCAAAACGGAAACTGAGCAGTTCATCTGAAAATATTTCTGCTCCTGCTACTAACGAATGTTTTTCCCATAGCGATTGATTGTATTGCATTCCTGCACGCCATATGGTGTTTTCATAGTTCTTTTCTTTTTCTTTTAATAACGGGAAGTAGTTAAACTTGTCGTAACGGTCAAAAGCCCCCGATAGGCTTAATTTTTTGCTCTCAGTGAGTGCAATGTTAGATTTAGCCGATAAAGTGTAGTTATAGTATCTATCACGTAGTTTCCTTGAAGATTCTGTCCCTTGATTGCGTTCGCTGAAGTAGTAGTTAGGTGTAAGGGCAAGGTCTATTTTAGGTGATAAGTTGAAAGTAAGTTTAGGGGTAACCCCATAAGTAGTAAACCCCGCAATATTGAGTTCTCCTTTTTCAGAGGTAACAGCTGTACCATTTTTATAAACAGTTAATGGTTCGCTGTCTTCCAAAACATAAGGTTCGCGGAAATTGTAAAAAGATGTCAGGCGGATACTACCCCATTTCTGCTTGCTCCCCACGCCTACATTCGCTTTATGACTTTTGATGCTCTCGTACTGATAACTCGCGCTACCTTCAAAAGGTTTCTTAGCATTTTTGGTAATAATATTAATCACCCCTCCTAGCGCATTCGAGCCATAAAGAGAGGAAGAAGCCCCTTTGATGATTTCAATACGCTCAATATTATCCAAGTCAATGCGATTATAGTCAATATTGTCAAAAGTTTCTCCTGCCATACGCTCGCCATCCATTAAAAAGAGCACATATTTACCTCCAAATCCCATCATATTAATATTGGGCATACCTCCATCGTAAGTAAAGTTGATACCTGCAAATTCCGTTTCTAAAAACGATTGAAAGTCGGTAGCTTGCGATTTGCGAATATCTTCAGCGGTAACTACTTGTACGGTGATAGGTACGTTTTTTAAGTTCTTTTGAGCGCGTGTAGCCGTTACAATTATTTCATTGAGTTTTATAGGTTCATCTTCCTTCTTGTCGTTTTGAGCAAGGGTAGATAGTGAGTAGAATAATGAAATAAAAGCAGTGATAAAAATCTTTCGCATATTGATAATTTAATTTAGACGAAAGAGGCTGCCTATATCAAGACAGCCTCAGTGTGATTATTGTTTAGGCTTAAAACTTACCATCTTTGCTAATTAGATAGCTAAAAGTAACGTAGTTAGGTTTAGCCCCATCGTTATAAAAATCGGTAACTTGAAATTCAGCATATTCTCCTTTTGCAGTTTTAATTATGTAAACATACTTTGTAGGAGCATACACACTTGGCCATTTCCCTATATTGTTAGGTGAAAGAGAAACATAACCTGTTTTTGTTTCAAAATCTCCAGATACAATTGGAGAAAAAGTACCTTTTTTTTCTGTTAGATTAGGATAAGATCCATAAGACATTGTACCTTTTACATCTTGTGTATAACCTTCAGTAGGAGCAGAAGTAACAGCGTCAAAGTCGTTAGAGTCAGTTTTTATAGCTCCTCCTTCTCCTTTACCTGATACACCACCATTAGTTTTGATATAATGAGCAAAAAAAGCTATATCCCAATCTAAGCTATTTTCAGGATCTTGAATAGTTATAACTCCTTTTTTAAAAGAAAAGTATACCCAATTATCTTTGTTGAAAGTGTACAAGTTCTTCACTTGTGTTCCTTTTGAGATTTTTTTCTCTTCTTTGCTATCATTGTCCTTACTGCAAGAAGCAAAAGTAAGGGCTATAGCTAAAACTGATAGTAATAATCTAACTTTCATAATCTTTATTATTTGCTTTGATTATCACTCAATTGATATTTAAGTTTAGGATAATTAGGTGCTTTTTTGCTGTTTACTTCCTTATAAAAATCAGTTACTTGCACTTTAGCGTATTTACCATCAGCTGTTTTGATAATGTATACCCATTCATTAGGAGCGTAAACATCTCCCCATTTTTTTATATTGCTAGGACTGATGTTTATAGTACCTGTTGTAGAACCAAAGCCTCCTGTAAGTACTGGTGAAACGTTTACTTTAGTAGAGCTGTTTCTACCAGTAAAAGTTACTTCTTTGTCTTTTTCAAAACCTACTACTACAGTTTCTTTTACAGCATCAAAATCTTTTGATTCTGTTTTGAGAGCTTCTCCTTTTCCTTTACCATTCACACCACCATTGAGCTTTACATAATAACCTTTGAAAGCTATATCCCAAGTAGTATCAGTTTCTGGAGTGGTAACGCTTACTACTGCTCCTGTTGCCAATGAAAAGTATTGCCAATCGGCAGTAGCATCTAATTGTACTTCTGCAACTGCTTTGGTAAAAGTAAGGTTTACTTTTTCTACTGGAGCTTGTGAGGTAAGAGTATCATATTTAAAAGTAAGATAACCTAATTCACCCTTAGCGTTAGTATACTCAGTAATTTGCAATTTTACATACTTTCCTTTTACTGTTTTTACTACATATACATATTTGGTAAGTGTAATATGAGGAGCATTGCTTCCTGGTGTAGGAGGCATATAATTATAAAAACCTTTAGGGTCAGGGCTTTGTACTGTACCTGTAATGGCAGGATTAACTGAGATAGTTGTAGTAGTAGGAGTTGTTTGTCCTGGTTGTGGGCGCCCATAAGAAGTTACTAATATGTCTTTCTCATATCCTATGCCAGGGTATTGAGTAACAGTATTAAAGACTTTACTTCCTGTATTGGCTACTTCCACGCCTCCAATACCTGAAGTACCACCATTAGTTTTTACGTTATAACGATTGAAAGCGATATCCCAATTATCACTTGTGCGAGGATTGGTTACCTCTACTTGTTTCCCTTCTGAAAAAGAAAAATACACCCACTCTGTTTGTGAAGAAACATTTAATTCTTTAACTTCTTTAGCAGTAGAAGGTATAGGGGTCGGATTGTCGTCTTTACTACAAGAAGTAGTAAGCACCGTCATTCCTGCGATAAGCGCAGGAGCTAAAAATTTTAATCTCATAATATTGTTTGTATTTTGATTTGACGGCGCAAAGATACTACTTATTTAGAATTATACAAAACAATATGGTATTTTATTTTGAAAAGTTCAATATAAGCAAAGTTTTCCTCAATAGAAACTTATCAATATTCTCTTTTTGTGAGGGTGTAATTTGCAGAAGGAGTGATAGTATAATCTAAAAAAACATCAGTAGCATTTCTCAAAGCATAAAAGTTATTTTCTGGGGGGAAGTAGGAGAGTCCTATTTTAAGTGTATTGCCTCTGCATTCACTCAAAAAACGGTCGTAATAGCCACCGCCATACCCTATCCGATTGCCATATTTGTCATAGGCAAGAAGAGGAACGAATACTACATCTATGGTTTCGGGAGTTATAATAACACCTTGTTTAGGTTCGGGAATACCCCAAGCGTTATTAATGAGCTGAGTATCTTTGGTGAGAAGAATAGAGGACAGTGTGCGAGTATTGCTATCCATTTTAGGGACTACTATTTGCTTATTCTTATCGCGCAGTATGTCCAATATATAATTTGTGTTTATTTCAGCTAATCGTTCTATGGGGAGGAATATATGGTAAGTGTGATACTCCCATAAAGAATCAGGAAAAAGAAGTAACCTTTCAGCTATTTGTTGGCTGAGGAGGTCTCGCTCCTCAGCTGATAGGGCATTGCGTTTTTGCTTATAGAGTGTCCTGAGTTCTTTTTTTGTCATACTACAATAAGAGTTTGTTCAGTTCGCTACTATCACCATTGAAAATATTAAAATCTATTTTGACTTTTGCTCCCGCAGTAATACCATTTTCAGTGAATTGCCATAACTGCCAAGAAAAAACAGAGGTAGGGACTGACACATTATTATAATTGGCTATCCATAATGGGTATTGCTTGAATGTGGGATACAAATAATCTTCGTAAAAACTAATGTAAGTATAGATAATAGGTTTGTGTTTGTAGTGTTTTTCAACAATATCTAACCACGTTTGTACATCTTTAATAAACTGTTCTTTGGATTTCTTTTTAGGCAATTGTTCTATATCTAAAATGGGTAAGAAATCTCCTTTTTCCAACTGAGCATTCTTCAGGTAGGAGTTTGCTTGTAGCTTAGGGTCTTCGTCTGGACGATAGTAATGGTAAGCTCCTCTGATAAGTTGGTGTTTTTTAGCTTCTGAAAAAAAGTGTGCAAAGTTCTTATCGGTTCCATCGTTCCCCATTGTTGCTCTAAAAATGGCAAATTGGATAGGGTATTTTGCAGTTTTATTTCGGATGTAGAGGCTATCCCATTCTATTTCTTCGCGTTCTTGATAGTGCGAAAGGTCGATGCCGAAGACTTTATCGTAGTAGAGGCTTACGATATGTTCAATACGATTGCTTTCGTAGGTAGAGTTTATTTTACGGGCTGTAATTTTGTTTAGTATTTTTTGGTAAATGGCAGGATAATAGGTTCTGATATAGAAAACGCTACCTACTCCCAACAACAAAATGCATAGGAGGCTTACAGTAAAAAAGTTCCCAAATGGAGATTTCTTTTTTGCAGATATATGAGACTTACTTCTTTGTAGCTTTTTCTTTTTCATTTTGCAAATATACATTAAAAATCTGAATTACGTATAAATCTTTAAAAATATTAATTAGCGAATTAGCCGATTAGCAGATGTGAGAGTTAGCAAATGATGAGTAGGGATAAAAATAGTTATTTGATTGGTCGGACTTGTAGGAATCGTAGGAAGGACTCAGAGAAACTCGAATAGACACGTAGTTTCCGAAGTGAAACGAAAACATCATAAGCAGACTGAGGGTAATTTTGAAGAGAAAAAGCTATTAGGTGGGGATGCTTAGCTTATAGAAAATCTTGTTTAATGGTTAATGATTAATGGTTAATGATTAATTTGGGAGAAGCTTATAGGAAGCTTATAAGAAAGACGAAGAAAAGACGAACAATGAACGAAGAAATAGTGCTCTCAAAGTGAAGGTAAAGTGGAGCTAATGAAATGCTGTTTTGAGCGTTTTGCCTAATAAAAGTGAGGCTTAGGGGAAGAATGGGTCGATAGTTTTGGTAACTAAACTATTTTCTATTAGGAATTGGTTTTCAGGTGAAGCCAACTCTTTGTTTTTAATATCACATATCAAATCGTCGGATTGGGCGATAAGGGCGTATAGATAATCGGTGATAGAATGAACTAAGCAGGTGATAGGCAGTTGGGCAAGAGCGCGCAAAGTACGGAGCATTGCAATGATTTCAAAACCATTGTGAGCACTATCTACTAAAATACGCAGTTTGTCGTTGGGAGTAAGAATGTGGATGAAAGTTTCTCTAATGGTGTTTTCTAAAAGAAGAGATGCAGGTATATAGAGGTATTGAGCTTCTTTTAGCGATAAGGCTTGGGGCAAAGTATCAATAGCAGTTATCACTAATGATTTGCAAGATGCTTTGCTTTGTGTAAAATTCTCGATGTTCTGATAAAGTATTTCAGTGGGTTCGTTAGGCGAAATGCTTTCTTCTTCCATAGCCACGATGCGCAAAGAGGGCATTCCTTCTAAATACCCCATTGCGCGATACCCGCGTTCATAAGGTGGCAAACCAGCCATAGTTTCATTGTTTTTGCTCATACATTTCTTGTTTTATTCTTTTTTCAAAGGGTTCCCAGAGGCGTTTGGGTGTTAATGAGTCAGCGGTGTGATTTTTGGTAAAAGGATAGAAATCCCATTCTTTACGTGGATAAACTTCAACGGTACTATTTTCAGGAAAGAAAGTAGTACACTGTGTATTAAAAAACTGTTGTTCTTGCGATGCCTTAGCCTTTATTTGTTTTTGCAGACTGTGGTTTTTTAGCATAACCGACAATCCTCCTTGTTTATGAACTTGCTGGTATAGCACAAGAGCTTTCTTGTACATTTCGTAGCTGATAGCTTCAATTGCATACATTCCGTTGAGCAGTGTTGCGTTTCGGGTAGCAGTGAGTTGCTGAATGGTAGCTACATTTGCTTTTTCGGTATTTACGCTGTTCTTCTTAAAGAAAAGGGAATTTTTAGGCAATAAATAATCAGCACCTCCTAATACAGCAGCCTCGTAAGCTAACTGTACATAGTTTTGGTTATGCGACGATTTCAGAAGAGATAAGCCTCTATGAGATACTTCGGCTATTAAATGAAAGGGTAGGGTAGGGTAGAGCTCGCTAAATAAGCGACGAAAAGCGCGCAGTTTGGCAATTTCTAACAGAAAGCTACCTCCAACCGCTATTTTTACAAAAGCAGTGGTTACTTTTGAAGTAGTCAGTATTTCCTGCATTTGGGCTACTCCGAAAGCGATTTGTTGCACCATTGAAGCTCCTGTGTTTTGGTAGGTTGAGGTATCTACAGTGAGGGCATTGGTGAACAAGTAGTGTAAATCAGTAGGTAACCATTGTTGTACTTCGTCTTGAATAAGCTCAGTGTGCAGGTTGAGCAAAAAAAAGTGAACTGATTGGCTTTGCCAAAAAGCAATGCGTTTGAGGGTCTGTTCTTTATCGGATACAAAAAGAGGAACAGCTACTTGTGTTTGGATATCAACTGTATAAGGGCTTTTTACGTTCTCGGAAGTGTAAAAAGGTAAGATAGGAACGTCCTCTGCTGAAGTGTATATAAGCGACTCGTAGTCTCTTCCTTTCAGCAGGTATTGCAGTTGTTGTTTCCATTGTTTAGCAGTGTTCTCCATTCTTTGCTTTTTAGTGAAAGAAGTCTCCGTTACGGGAGAGAAATTGAATAAAAATTCTTTAAAAATTAAAACAAAATAATGTTTTCGTAATTACGTAGGTTTAACTTTGCCAATGTTTCAAACTTTGGCAAAGTATAGAGGATAGCCAGATTTTATCCTTTAGCTTTTTCGGTAGGGCGCAACACCATACGATACGACTGGTCTTTGCTGATATAATAACCTATCCAGTTGTACAAAGCTTTTAGTTTGTTGCGGAAGTTTACCAGTGACATTATGTGTATAAACGCCCAAATAGCCCACGCTACGAAGCCTTTGAGGAAAATGTGTTTAGGCAAATCGGCGACGGCTTGGTTACGACCAATAATTGCCATTGAACCTTTATCGACATAACTAAAAGGAGTAGGGTTTACGAAATCTTTATTGAAGTTTTTTCCTAAGTTATTGGCTTGTTGTATGGCTACTTGTGCGAGCTGAGGGTGCCCTTGAGGGAAGTGAGGGTCGGCAGTCATAATAGATGAATCGCCGATTGCATAGATGTTCTCGAAGCCTTCCATTTTGCTATAAGCATCGGTTTTCATACGTCGTCCACGACCCAAGTATTGCTTGTCGTCAATACCTTTGAAGGTTTTAGCTGAAATCCCCGCTGCCCATATGAGGTTACGAGCATCAAGTATGGTACCGTCCGAAAGGTATACTTCGTCATTCAGAAAATCGGTTACCTGTACTCCTAATTTGAGTTTTACACCTTTTTTAAGCAAGATTTTTTCGGTATATGCTTGGGCTTTTTTACTCATAGGAGCAAGTACGGTGTTTTGTCCGTCGATGAGATAAATATCACCTAAATCGTCATAAGTAAGCTCAGGGTAATCCTTGCGCATAATGTTCTGTTTCATTTCAGCAAAGATGCCTGATAGCTCTACCCCAGTAGGACCTGCTCCTGCAATAGCAAAAGAGAGTAACTTACGGCGCAATTCTTTGTCCTCAGTACGGGTAGCGCGCTCCAAACGGGTGTATACTAAGTTGCGAAGCATAAGGGCGTCGCCTACGGTTTTCATAGGCATTGCTTTTTCTTCTACATCTTTGTTACCAAAGAAGTTTGATTCAGCTCCCGTAGCCATTACCAATACGTCATAATGCAGTTCTCCATTGCTCAAGATGAGTTTGTTTTCCGATGGAACGACTTCTCGCAAGGTAGCCATTCTGAAACGTGCATTTTTATACTTGCGAAATAGACGGCGGAAAGGGTAGGAGATAGATGATGGCTCCATAAAGCCTGCAGCCAACTGATATAGTAGGGGTGGAAAGAAATTGTAGTTATTCATATCCACCAAGGTAATTTTATATTTACCAGAGCGGTTTAACACTTTTACTAGCTCTAAGCCAGCAAAGCCACCGCCCACAATTACGATATGCTTTTTGTTTTCCATAATGATTATTTTAATTAGCTAATTAACAAATTTGTCAATCAGCTGATAACAATGTGTAATTATAATGTTTTATTTTCTTTTTCAGTGTTTTCTTCTTCTTCGTCCTTAGGGAATATCTCAATCTTAGGTTCTTTGATAGTTTCTTTGTTGGACAGACTGCGTTCTAAGAAAAGCAATAGACTTGGCAAGAGTAGTAAGTTCGTCATCATTGCAAAAAGCAAAGTAGCTGATATGAGTCCGCCGAGTGCTTTGGTACCTCCGAAGCTGGAGAGCAAGAATACCGAGAAACCACAGAGTAGTACGATAGAAGTATAGAACATACTTACTCCTGTTTCGCGTAAAGCTGCATATACCGATTTGCTTATCTTCCAATTACGTGCTACTAACTCTAAGCGATATTTAGCTAAGAAGTGAATAGTATCGTCTACCGAAATACCAAAGGCAATACTGAACACAAGTATAGTGGAAGGCTTGAGCGGAATGCCAAAATATCCCATCAGTCCTGCGGTGATGAGTAGCGGTAAAAGGTTAGGAATGAGTGAGACAACTATCATCTTGAACGAACGGAACATATACGCCATAATGAGCGCAATGAGCAAAATAGCCAAGGCTAATGACCAAATGAGGTTGGTAGCTAAATAATTAGTACCTTTGGTAAACAAATAGGCTTTACCGGTAATCTTCACTTCATACCTATTACTTGGGAAAAGCTTTTGAGCTTTGGTGTAAATATTGTCCTCAATTTGTTGCATCTTCTCAGTACCAATATCCTTCATAAAAGTAGTGATGCGTGCCGTTTGCCCCAATGAATCTACATAAGCGGAGAGCATATTAGCATTACCTTTAGAGTTTTTGACGTATGAAAGGATAAAGTTTTGCTCTTGGGTAGTGGGCAGGCTATAATATTTAGGGTTGCCATTGTAATAGGCTTGTTTGGCGTATTTCACCAAGTTTACCAACGAAAGCGGTTTGGATATTTCGGGAATTTCCTCGATATGAGTGCAGAGTTCGTCAATGCGTTTGAGATTCACTAACCGAGTAACACCGTTCTTCTGCTTCGTATTAATAGTGATTTCCAAAGGCATAATTCCACCATAATTCTTCTCGAAGAAAGTAATATCGTCAAAAAAATCAGCTGACTTAGGCATATCTTCAATGAGACTCCCTGAAATTTTAATTTTGTAAATGCCTATGATACTCAAAATGAGCAATGCAATAGCTGTTGTAAATACCGCAATGCGATGGTGTTTAACTGTATTTTCAATGAATTTGATGAGTCCACCTATCCAGTTGCGATGCAAATGCCTTAGGTGTTTTTCCTGAGGTATGTGCATATAACTGTAAATAATAGGGATTAGCAATAGAGAAATGAAGAAGATAGATACTACATTGATAGAAGCAATGACCCCAAACTGTTTGAGCAAAGAACTTTCGGTAAAAATAAAGGTAGCAAAACCGATAGCCGTAGTGAGGTTGGTGAGCAGGGTTACATTGCCTACATTGCGGATTACCCTAATAAGCGACTTGGCTTGGTTGCCGTGCTTACTGATTTCTTGTTGGTATTTATTGATGAGGAATACACAGTTCGGGATACCAATTACAATGACCAAAGGCGGAATAAGTCCTGTGAGAATGGTGATTTCGTAGCCGAAAAGCCCTAGAAAACCAAATACCCACATTACAGCAATCGATACCACGCCCATAGAGATAAACATCGCCCTAAATGAACGGAAAAAGAAAAAGAAGATGGCTGAAGTAGAGAGTAGGGCAGCCAAGATGAATAACCCTATCTCGTCCATTATGTTTTGAGCGCTGAGGGTACGAATATAAGGCATACCCGAAGTGTGCACTTTGAGTCCGGTTTGCGCTTCGAACTTCTCGACTATGGGAATAAAATCGTTTAGGATAAAATCCTTGCGGGCTTGTGTATTGACAATCTTTTTGTTCATATACACGGCTGTTTGCAAGGTATTCGTTTTCTTGTTGTAGATGAGACCTTCGTAGAAAGGCAGTTTCTCGGAAAGTACTTTTTTGAGACTATCAGCTTCAGTTTGGTTTTTTACTTTTCCTTCGATAAACTTATGGGTAATAAAGCGCTGCTGGGTAGTGTCTTTCACTAAGATAGGCAAATTGTCGATAGAGATAACAGCGTCTATCTGTTTGAACTTTTTTAGTTCGTTACTAAGGGCAATCCATTTGTTGAGTACCTCAGGTGTATAGATTTTTTTGTCGTCTAACGCCATTAATATCAAGTTACCTTCTTCGCCGAACTTATCGAGGAAGTGCTTGTACTCCATATTCACAGGGTGATCATCGGGGAGCATATTTGCTTCGGTAAAAGTAAAGCGCACGTTCTTCCACTGTGTAGCTAAGCCCCCAGTGATAGCAGCTATGAGTAGTAAAAAAGCAATTCGGTTGCGCAATATTAAGCCCGCAATGGTACCCCAGAAGCTGGCTTTTATCCATCTAAACATCTTGATATCTCTTTATTTTCTGAGGGCGCAAAAGTACAAAATAATATACAATTACAAAAATAAATATCAATGATTAATGGTTAGCGGTTAATGATTAATAATGATTTTATGAATTGATAGGGAGTTTGACGTAAGAGATAGATGGCGTAACTTAATTAGCAAATGAGAAAATGAGAAAATGAGGAAATGTGGGAATTAGAAAATGTGGGAATTAGTTGGAGAATATCGGGAGGGGCTTGAACTTCGGAGGAAAACGAAAAATATCAGAAGTGGACTGAGAGGGATTTTAGCGAAAAAAGGCTATTAGGAGGGTGGGGTTAGCTTA
>NZ_KB291528.1:83866-96144 GCF_000318315.2 Capnocytophaga sp. oral taxon 324 str. F0483
TTTCGAGGCGAAAGAAAGAGGAAGAGGTGCTAGGTCATAGGCCATAGGCAATAGGGGGGAATGTGACGAAAAATTAAAAGAAACCTCCCCCTAGCCCCCTCGGAGAGGAGGAATGTGGAGACGGAAAAAGGAAGAAATGACGAGTGACAAATGAGGAATGACAAAGGGCAATGGGATAAATATTCTTAGAATATTAGCTCATTTCAATAAATTGTTGTACTTTTGCACCCTAAAAACAACAACTTAAAGAGAATTCTGCAAATAATTATGAAAAATAAAATCTTTACTTTTGTATTTTCTTTATTAATCATCACAACAACTCTCACTGCCCAAGAACTGCTACCGCTTCCTTTGCGTCAGAAAGAGGAGCTCAAAGCGCGTTCGTGGGTGCGTGAAACGCCTTTTGAGCAAGTGACAGTAAAAGAGATAGGCAATCGCATCAGTGCGCTGAGTGTAAACCCTAAAAATAGCAGTGAGTTTATAGTTGCTCCAGAAAACGGAGGTGTATGGCTTACCCAAAATGGCGGGGAAACCTACCAAGTACTATGCTCAACCCTCCCTACACAAAGTATCACAGCACTGGCAGTAGATTGGCAATCGAGGACTTTGGCGGTTGCGACCCCTTATGGCGTTTTTATCTCTACCGATAAAGGCAAAACAACTGACTTTAAGGGATTGGGAGGAATGCAACGCATTAGTAGTTTGTATATCAACCCTACTAACCCCCAAGAACTTGTGGCAGGAGTATTGGGTAACCCTTATAAAGCCGATGAAAAACGCGGTATCTTCAAAACTACTGATGGCGGAAAAACGTGGCAACAAAAACTATTTGTAAGCACTCGTGCGGGTATTACGCAAATTACTGCTTCGCCCGATGGGGCAATGCTTTTGGCTGTGTCGTGGGAAGTGAATAACAGTCAGTGGGACAGTGCTCCTTATGGCAGTAATAGTGCTATTTACAAGAGCGCTGATAAAGGCAATACGTGGACGAAAATCACGGTAAACAATGGATTTCTCAAAGGGAATAACATTGGTAAGATAGGGGTGAGTTGCTTTAACAATCAGACTTATTATGCGATAGTAGATAATCGCAATGCCAAAAAGAAAGAGAATATTAACACTGTACAGAAAGTAGTGCGCATTCATCTCTCCGCTCAAGATTTTGATGTGATGAGCAAAGCCGATTTCCTCGCGTTAGATAACAACCGTTTAAATGTGTTTTTGCACAATATAGGTCAGGACGAGAAATATACAGCTCAGAATCTCAAAGATATGATAGCTGCAGAGGTAACCTCTCCTGCTAAACTACTGAGTTATTTGGGTGTAAGTACCCAAGAGATTATAGGTGCGGAAGTGTACGTAACCGAAGATGGGGGTAATTCTTGGCAAAAGACGAATATTCAACCTCTGAATGATGTGTATTACCAAAACGGAGAGCGTTTTGGGGGCATCAGCGTAGACCTTAGTAATAAAAAACACTTATTTATAGGAGGATATCCCTTATTGGAATCTACCGATGGAGGCAGGACGTGGAAAAGTAAACAACCGATTTCGTTGAACAACAGCTATGAACAACTTTACTTACAACAGGGTACTCTATTTTGTACAACTCGCAGTGGATTACAGGTCTCTTACGACAACGGAAAAAGTTTTGCTTTTAAGAATGTACCACAAGCAATGGCTTTTACCCAGCTGAGTTACGACAAAGCTAACAAAACACCTTACTATGTGAGTGACCAGGTGGTATTGGCACAAAATAACAGTCATTGGAATACGTTCAGAAAAGCTATTCATTCGCTATCGTTTGGCAATGATAGCTATGCCGCAGAACCTTATGGCAAGTTCTTTACTTTTTTGCCTGATA
Source organism: Capnocytophaga sp. oral taxon 324 str. F0483 (assembly GCF_000318315.2). Lineage (NCBI taxonomy): Bacteria > Pseudomonadati > Bacteroidota > Flavobacteriia > Flavobacteriales > Flavobacteriaceae > Capnocytophaga > Capnocytophaga sp. oral taxon 324. Next base: position 85,731 of record NZ_KB291528.1, read on the forward strand.
GAGACCAGCTTTTCCCATTAGGAAGTGCTTATTACGGTGAAAACAAGGAACCGTTGCGTTTTGGCAAGAATGCACCGTTACTTATTTCGCCACAAAACAAAGATATTATTTACATAGGAAGTGACAAATTGCACATTTCTATGGACAAAGGTCGGAATTGGCGGACTATTTCGGACGATGTAACCAATGGTAACAAGCAGGGCAACAAGGCATATGGTACAATTTTGGCTATAGCTGAATCGCCTTTTATGTTTGGTTTGCTTTATACGGGTAGTGACGATGGTATGATTTACACCAGCGATAACGGAGGGGTATCGTGGAAACAGATATACAACGCCTTCCCTCGTCCGCTAAAAGTGAACAACCTTATTGCCTCTAAACACCAGCGTAACCGCGTATTGGCAACCCTTATTAGTACTGATGATTCCAATATCGACCCTATTATTTTTATGAGTAATGACAATGGCAAGAGTTGGACAGATATCCATTCTAACCTGCCCGATAGTAAAGTAAATGTACTCAAAGAAGACCCTAAAAACAGTCAGATTCTTTATGCAGGAACTGATAATGGGGTGTATATTTCGTTTAACTTAGGTGAAAGTTGGCAACCATTCAGCAAAGGATTGCCCGAAACAGGTGTTTACGATATTTATATAGACGAAATAAATGGCGAAATGACAGTTGCGACATTGGGATGTGGTATTTTTCGCACCTCGGTGAAGATGATGCAAGAGCTAAGAGTAGCGATTACCTCGCAAGATTTTTATCCACTTGAAACGCCTATTACGCTTCCTTATTCTGCGAATTGGGGAAATGCCAATAACGAATGGGAAGAACCTGTGAAGCCTAATGTGTATTTCTATGCTTTTGCTTCAAAGGAAAATTTATCAATACCTATAAAAGTGATGAAAGGACGTGTTACCTTGCAAACATTTACTTATAAGACAAATGTTGGGTTTAATTATATACCTTATGACTTGACGATGTCTTATGCGGGTAAGACAGCCTATGAGAAGAGTCTTCAAAAGATATTTTTACCTATTGCTACTGATGGTAAAGTATATCTACCCAAAGGACGCTACACTATTATATTTACGCTTCCTGACGGCTTTGAAGAAGAAAGAACACTTGATATATATTAGAAGGAAAGAATTTTATAAGGGGTTTAACAAAAAAGCACAGACGACTTGAGTTTATCAAGAAATCTGTGCTTTGCTTATATAAGAATATGCCATTAAAAAGCTTCTATTCTGTAACTATAGCTGTAAGGCTGATACAGATACAGTAAGTATTGTTCCATAGGTAAGTTACCCCAGCTGTTATCACCTCCCAAACCTAACTGTTGCAAATCGATGTCTAAGTGAGTATACTTATCAGGGGTGAGTTCACCTGCGTGTGTTTGTCCTTTTTCTATACCAGGAAATAACTGTGCAGGACTATAAGGCAGGGCATTTATATTTAGTAAAGAACCTGTACTATAAATGGCAATGTTTACTCCTTTTTTCTTACTGAGCTTTGCCCAACGCACATCAGTTTTATTACCATTCTCTTGCGGACGCACATAAGGGTAATACTGGCTAGCAATAGCTCCTTCGTACAAGCCTACCATAGCCGATGTTTTCCTATCCCAATAACTTTCCCAAGGACCTCTACCATACCACTGAATGCGCTGAAAAGGCAGAAGTGTAAGATGATTGCCTATCTTAAAAGTAAGCGTTTTGTCGTTCTTTAGCGGTTTGAAGTGATTGCTCACCGTTACGGAAGGCTTGCCATCAAAAAGCAACTCTTGAGTATAATTAATTGTACCTTCTACCAATCGTTTGCGTAGGGTTATCTTCACTTGACCAGAGTTTAGTTTCTCTACCGATATACGGACACTATCAGCTTTTTTATCTGCCTCTTGAAGCTGTTGCAGTTTTTTAGGTAAACCTGCCCCAAAGTCGTTATCAGTGCCAGCCCGCCATAAATTTACCTCTAAGCCTTCGGGAGTAAAGAGTTCTTCATTCTTCATTTGAAACGATACCCATTTGCCTGTTTGTTTATCTATTTTAGCTGTATAATGCTTATTATGCAATAGAATGTGACTGGTTGTTTCTTCTACCTCTAAAGGTGTTGTATCAGCAATAGCTTTTTGAGGAGTGTAGGAGGTGAGAGGAAACTCGGCAAAAGCAAGTTCTGTACCTTTCTTTAAAATGCCTTCTTCTTGTTTGAGACGGGCGGTACATTGCAAGATATATTCTGCTTTATCGTCTGTTTTAAGAGGAGGTAGTAAAAAAGTAGCCTCGCTTTGTGGTAATATTATTAAGTTGGTAATATTACCACTTTGAACAGGCACACCCTCTTTGAGCAGTTGCCAATGTATTTCGTAGTTTGATAAATCTTTAAAGAAATGTTTATTGCGCAACATCAGTTGGTTATTTTGATATTGAAAGCCTATTTCTTGTTGTACTTTGCGTACTTCATAGGCGTGAGGATGCCAACTTCTGTCGGAAGCTATTACTCCATTGATAAGAAAATTATTATCACTTGGAGTATTTTTATCACCGTAATCACCCCCGTAGGTTACTATTTTCTTGCCATTAGGTAAGGTTTTATAAAGCCCTTGATCGATGAAATCCCAAATAAAACCACCTTGTAGTTTAGGATAATGCTCATACACGTCCCAATATTCTTGAAAGTTACCTACACTGTTACCCATTGCGTGAGCGTATTCACATTGCAAGAAGGGTTTAGTATGATTGCTGAGCGCATAGTCGATAAGGAAAGGAATACGACGGTACATACGCGACTCGATATCGGTATTCCAATCGTAGTGAGCTAGTTCATAGTGAATAGGGCGTGAGGAGTCTAAGCCTTTTATGTGTTGGTAGCCTTTGTAGAAGTTCCAACCGTTACCAGACTCGTTGCCCATACTCCAAAACAGAACTGATGGGTGGTTTTTATCACGCTTTACCATACGTTCCATACGTAGCAAATGAGCATATTCCCACACGGGGTCATTGCCGATAGTCTTATCCATTTCATAATGCATACCGTGGCTTTCTATATTAGCCTCGTCCATTACATAAAGCCCATATTTATCACAAAGGTCATAGAAATAAGGGTCGTTAGGGTAATGAGAGGTGCGTACAGCATTAAAGTTGAGGGCTTTCATCTGCTTTACATCGTTCTCCATCTGTTCTTGACTCACTACTTGTCCCGTATACGGGTCGGTTTCGTGGCGATTCACCCCTTTGAAGAGTATGCGTTTGCCGTTTACCAAAATGTTAGCACCTTCTATCTCAATCGTTCTAAAGCCTATGGGACGACTTACTACTTCTTTCACCTTTCCCTCAGCATCGTACAGCACCATTTGTAAACGGTACAGATAAGGCGTTTCGGCACTCCACGCTCTCACTTGTGGTAATTGTGCTTCGAATTGCAATTCGGTTTTACCAAAGGTTTTTTTGAGTCCGATAGTTTCTTTTTGCTCTTGGTAGAGCAGTTGTTCTTTGTCGAACAGACTTACTTCCACTTGGTATTTAGAGGCATCGCTTGGAGTTTCGTTCCATACTTCTACCGAAGTGGTGAGTTTGCCATTGGTGTAGTTTTTATCTAAACTAGCGCTGATGCTAAGGTCGTATAAATGCACTTTAGGTCGCATATAGAGGTAGCAATCACGAGAAATCCCGGAAAAGCGCCACATATCTTGGCATTCGAGGTAGCTTGCGTCCGTCCATCGACGCACTTCCATTGCAATGAGGTTTTTACCCTTAGTGATATAAGGTGTAATGTCAAATTCAGAAGCCAACTTGCTGTCTTTACCCATACCCACAAACTTACCGTTTATATACAGTTTAAATGCCGATTTCACTGCTCCTAAATGTAGATATACCTTTTCTCCTTCCCAAGAAGAGGGCAAATCGAAAGTTTTGCGATACAGGCCAGCATTTTGTTGGAGACTATCAGGAATATCGGGAGGAGTAGGGTTCTTTTGATTGAATTCGTAAGAAGCGTTCACGTAAATTGGAGTGCCATATCCCTGTACTTCCCAATTAGAAGGTACAGGAATTTTCTTCCACTGACTTTCGTTAAAATTGGTTTTGTAGAAGTCTTTTGGCAACTGACGATAGTCTTCCTTCCAGAGGAAGGACCACAAGCCATTGAGATTTAGGAAACATGCTGATTGCTCTATCGTACCATTTTTTGCTTTAGCTATATTCTCAAACGGAAAGTAGGAGGCACGCATTGGCATTCGATTGATTTCTTGCAGTGCTGGATTTTCGAAAATGGAATCCAAGTGTTGGGCATAAGAGACTATAGTTAGAAAAAATGATATGATAATGTATAGGTAGTTTTTCATATAAATAATATATTACAAATTTTGGCAAAGTTGAATCCTTATAAAATTCATTTCACAGGAAACTCTTTATTGAAAAACACCTTCTCAGCCAAATCGTCTTGCTTGTCTCGAATTTCTTTTAAAAGTAAAGCTTCTAACTGTTTAGTAATTTTCAGATATTCTTTTTTGCCATAGACGTTGTTGAGTTCTTTAGGATCAGTTTTGAGGTCAAATAGCTCCCAAGTATTCACGCGTTTGTAGTAACGAATGAGTTTATAACGATCAGTGCGAACACCAAAATGAGGTGATACTGCGTGTTCTCCGTTTTCGTAGTAGTGATAAAATATTTGATTGCGTATAGGTTTGGCTTTTTTAGCAAACAACGGTAAGAACGATTTGCCTTGTATGTCAGCAGGGATAGGCAAGCCAGCCAATTCTAAGAAAGTAGGTGCCAAGTCGATGTTCAACACAAAATCATCGTTGGTTGTGCCTTTAGGAAAAAGTTTAGGGTAAGAGACAATCATTGGGGTACGGAAAGATTCTTCGTACATCCAACGTTTGTCAAACCAACCGTGTTCGCCCATATAAAAACCTTGGTCGGACATATATATAATCACAGTATTGTCTTTCAGTTTGTGCTTTTCTAAGTAATCGAGCATACGCTGAATGTTCTTATCCATCGATCTTACGGTAGATAGATAATCACGCATATAGCGTTGAAACTTCCATTGTGCTAATTCTTTACCACTGAGATTGGCGTTGAAATACTGCTGACGTATAGGGTTATAGAAATCGTTGTAATGTGCTAATTGAATAGCCGTCATACGAGAGAAGTTTGCATCTTGCACTTCTTCTTTTTCATCTTTGAACATCTTCAAATCGTAACCCATCATCATATCCTTACCAATGGACATTTCTTGCAAACTTGCGGGCTTGCGAGTTGCATAATCGTCAAAGAAAGTATCGGGCAATGGGAAGTTTACCAGTTCATAAGCTCCTAATTCAGGTAAATCGGGCATCCAAGTACGATGCACCGCTTTATGCCCCACAACCAAGCAGAAAGGTTTATTAGGGTCACGACGATCGAGCCATTTTTCGGCTTCATCTTCAATGATATTGCTTACATAACCTTGCTCGTTTACACGTTTTTTACCTTCAATGATAAAGTCGGGGTTAAAATAACGACCTTGGTCAACTAAGATTTTGAAGAAGTCAAAGCCCTTGGGGTCATCACCTAAGTGGTATTTTCCCACCCAAGCAGTTTGGTAGCCTCCTTGTTGCAAGAGATTCACAAACTGTTGTTGTGAAGAATTATAGTGTGATGTCTCATTGTCCATAAAGCCATTCTTATGGCTATACTTACCCGTGAGAATACAAGCCCTACTAGGACCACAAATGGAGTTGGTAACAAAAGCTTTGTTGAACCTTACCCCCTCATTAGCAAGTTTATCAATTGCAGGAGTTGCATTAGTAGCCCCATTGTTATAAGCTCCAATCGTTTGATACGAATGGTCGTCTGAAACAATAAGTATAATATTAGGTTTGCTTTGTGCAAAAACTGTTGTGGCATATAAAAGCCCAAAGAAGAATACGAATTTTTTCATAAATGAATTGGTGTTAAAATGAACCACAAAAGTACAGTGACTTTTTTAAAGTACCAAATTAATTAAGAAAAAAATATTCTATTATGAGTATTTATATAAAAAGAAGTTAGTAATAGCATTCTAAATATAAAAAAAAGCTCCCTAATTTCTTAGAGAGCCTTTTTCACAATGCATATAAATACTACTACTAACTCCAAAAATGAAGAAAATTTTTCAGTTTTAGAATCTCTATTACTGTTCTCAGTAATAAAGTTTTTTTACATAAGATTTTGTTTTAAGTTTGATAGTTTTAATGAAAATGTTTTTTCTAATTCTTGTTTTAACAATGTTTCTTTTAGCAATCTTCTGTTTACTATATTGAAAACTCTGTGCCAAAAAAACATTCCTTTATATTACATTTTGTAAATTACTGATTATAAGGAAGTATATTTTGATAATAAAAAAGTAATTACTTTTTGCAACCTTCTTTTTATTTGTGTAATTACACGTTTTTGATGTCTATTTACACACTTTATAGCGCTACACTTTTACCTTAGTTAAAAACTCTTGTGTATTAGGTCCCTCGTGGAAAAGCAAATCTAAAATAGATAAGTTAGGAATAAAACCATATTTATCTGAGAATATTTGGTGGTAAGAGGGCATTGTTACAGGGTATTTTTTTTTAGCACTACTCAAAAAACGATAGTCTTTCACTCCTTGTGGCTCGGCTTCATACGTTTTTGTCTTGTCAAAGTTAATATGTACTAACAAACAGGCTAAAACGGTTTCAATTGTGTCGATATTTACATCGAGTAGGTAAGTATATTGTTTTTCAAAAATACGCACCAAATCGTCTTCATAATACTCAAAATAAGGAGATGTGCGATAGGCTGTCTCTAAACTTTTCCAGTGCAGGCGTTGCCATAGGAAATTATTCTCTACTTTCACATCTTTGAACAACTGTCGTCCGGTATCACCTCCTACGTGCTTAATAGGTAAGTTTAGGGATTGCTTGCCATTGGCACCGTAAATATATGTGCGATTGCGCAAGGTTTGTTTCTGATAGTTGTCAGAGACTTCTAAAACGCAAGGTGTGTTCAACATCAAGTGAAATTGAGCAATAGAAGGAAAATAAGTAGGGTGTAATAATACTTGTTCTACCATATTATTCTTTTACTTTTTTCTTTTTAACCAAACTATATACCAGCCACAAACCAAGTAACCCAAATACAATATATCGGTAGGACACAGGTTCACCTTCACCATTTACGGTAGTGAACAAACGCTGCCAACGTATTTTCTTAAATCCTGAGGCATTCTTGTCCAAACTCATCCAGATGAGTACGGGTTTACCAAGCACGTGATCTTCAGGTACAAAACCCCAAAAACGACTGTCTTCTGAATTGTGACGGTTATCTCCCATCATCCAGTAGTAATCTTGTTGGAAGGAATAAGAGGAAGCTTTCTGCCCATTGATGTAAATATCATCACCTTTTGTTTCTAATTTATTGTGTTCATACTCACTAATAATGCGTTTATACAAAGGCAAATTCTCTTTAGTAAGTGTTACGTTTTTCCCTTTGGCAGGAATGGTAATAGGTCCGTAATTATCCTCATTCCAAGCAAAAGTAGGACTGTGAGGGAAGATTGCAGGATTGTAGACCCCAGCCTTATTTACATTGCGAGTAACTGACACAATACTTGTATTAGCTTCCAAAGCCTTAGCTACATCATCTGTAAGGGAAGTAAAGATATAAGTGTCGTTGTTGATGGGATAAGCGGGATCGGTAACACCGTACTGTTGGTACATCACTACTCTAAACTCATCGGGATGAGTGAATAAATTGGGTTGTGTAACCACTATATAAGAAGTTTGTAACTTGGCACGTACAGGATAGATTTCTTTTTTGCCATTTATCCATACATCGCCGTTTTTGATTTCTAATACATCGTTAGGGATAGCTACCGTGCGTTTTACATAGTTAGACTTCTTATCTATGGGCTTATCTACGTGAATACCCGAATTGTCTCGGAAGTACCTTACTGTATCAGTAGGCCAGTTGAATACCGTAATATCATTGCGCTGTACTTTCTGCAAAGCAGGTAAACGCAAATAAGGTAACTGAGGCGTTTTGATATACGATCTTGTGCCTATTATAGGAATTGAATCGTGTACCATAGGTAATGATAGTGGAGTCATAGGTACACGCACTCCGTAGTGAAACTTACTTACAAAAAGAAAATCGCCTACCAAGAGGGTTTTTTCTAAAGAAGAAGTAGGTATCATATAAGGCTGTATGAAGTAGGTGTGAATAGCCGAAGCTGCTACTACTGCAAAGATAGTAGCACTCACCCAAGAGGAAACATTCTTTTTGATGACTTCTACATCTTTACCTATGTAGTGTGTAGAAGGTAAATAGGTTATGTAGGCAGCAAAAAGTCCCAAAGTAATTATTGATAGCAGGGTGTAACGCTTCTTGCGATAGTTAAATACGTGTAACCATTCGTAAGTCATCACAATTACCATAATATTACCTATTACAGGCAAATAGAGCAGGAATACCCACCACCAAGGACGAGAGATAATACGTAAGAAAATAACGGTATTGTAGAAGGGAACAAAGGCTTGCCACGCTTTGTAACCTGCTTTTTCATATCCTTTCCAAAAGAATAGCCCATTGATGAGCTGTGCAATGATTAAAATATATAAATATATCATAATGATGAATGATTAACGTTTAAAGGTTCATTACTTTTTGTTCTCTTAATTGTTTTAAGAATGTTGCCACACCATCTTTGGAGTGGTGAAGTGTTATTTGTTTGGCTACAGCTTTTACTTCGTCGCGAGCATTAGCAACTGCTACACCACAACCTACGCCTTTGAGCATCTCCAAATCGTTATAGTTATCGCCAAAAGCTATTGCTTCGCTCAAAGGTAAATGATATATCTCGTTTGATACTATTTTCACTCCTGTGAGTTTAGAAATACTGATATCTGATAGTTCTATATAAGTTTCTCTCCCGCGATAGATTTGCATTACCTCTGTATATCTCTCGTTTAGTAGCTTGAACATTCGCTCTATAAGAGTTTCTTCTCCCATTAACATTAGCTTGTGAGCGCCGTGTCCTGCTTGTTTCCACAGAGTGAGTACTTCGCGATTGGGTCGCACGGTAGGAGTTACTTTGGTAATTGTTTCTTCACGTTGTGCCCATTCATCGTTAGCGGGTACATACCACTCGTCGTTATAATAAAAACTAATGTGTATCTGAGCATTGAACTCTTGTTCGTTGAGGGCGACTAATTCTTCGAGAATAGAGTAGGGGATAGTAGTAGAGTGTAGTACCTTTTCGCCATTGAGCACTAATCCGCCATTATAAGCGATAAGTGGTAATCCTGCGATGCCTAAGTCTTTTTGTATGTGATACATTTGCTCAGGCATACGTGAAGATACTAAAATGAAAGGTATTTTGTCTTTCAGTTGTTTTACTTCGTGAATGGTGTTCTGCGTAAGGGTTCGCGAACCACTTAATAGAGTGCCATCGATATCAGAAAAGATAATTTTATACATTCTTTTAGTTAAGAGTCCTATGTTAAAAATTATGAGTTATTAAAGTGCAAAGATAATGCCTTTTTTTAAGATAAGTAGTTTTTTGATTAAAAAATACGCTTAATGAAGGTTGAGTACATCGTTCATCGTAAATACTCCTTGCTTACCTACAATCCATTCGGCTGCCATAACAGCACCGAGAGCAAAGCCTTTGCGATTGTGAGCAGTATGCTTGATTTCTATGGTGTCTACCTCACTGGTATAGGTGATGATATGAGTGCCTGGGACGCTATCTGTGCGCTTGGCTACGATAGGGATTTCGTTCTCGGTAGCTGTGTTTAAATGCCAACCTGTTTTATCAGTTTCAGCGATAATACTTTCTGCCAAAGTAATCGCAGTACCGCTGGGGGCATCGAGCTTTTGAGTGTGGTGAATTTCTTCGATAGCTACCTCATAGTCTTTGAGTTTAGCCATCAGTTTGGCTAAGGTTTTGTTCAGTGCGAAAAATACATTTACCCCTATACTGAAATTAGAGGCGTAGAGAAAAGCGGTTTGGTGCTTTTGGCACAAAGCTACTGCCTCGTTGTATTGGGCTAACCAACCGGTAGTACCTGCAATCACGGGTACTTTGTGTGTGAGACAGTTGCTAATATTAGCAAAGGCACTGCTGGGGGTGCTGAATTCTATAGCCACATCGGCTATTGTAATGTCGTAAGAAGTTTCGGCATTATCTATTTTTAACACGATTTCGTGTCCGTGAGCGATGGCTATTTGTTCAATGGTTTTACCCATTTTGCCATATCCGAGTAAAGCTATTTTCATAATTGACTATTATAAATTAAATATTTTATTTCTTCTGTTAAAACACGCAAAGTCGTAGCACGACAAGCGGATAAAAAATGAACGAACGAGTAACGAATGACGAGTGACGAACAAAAGACGGTGCGAGCCGCACGGGCAGA
>NZ_KB291529.1:0-28340 GCF_000318315.2 Capnocytophaga sp. oral taxon 324 str. F0483
CGAGGGACGAATGACGAATGACGAAGGTAATGTGGTAAAAATATCTCTTTTCTAACATACTCAGCTATTGCTGGCTACCTCTCTGAGGGGGAAACTGTGGCGAGTCATTTATTGGGTAAGCCCCCGAACCCCCGAAGGGGGACAAGCTGGAAAAGCTGACACCCCCCCCTTTACACATACCCAGCTGTCGCTGGCTACCTTCAAAGGGGGAATTAGGGACGAAAACATATTCCTTTAAAGGGGGAATGTAGCGACGTGACAAGAGGCTGTATGGAGCGTTAAAAGAGCGTTAAAATATTTGCTATTAGTTGTCAGTTATTATTTGTTTTATATCTTTGCGCCCTAAAAGTAACATAAATGACTATTCAACAGATTCAGAATGAGCTTATTGAAGACTTTTCACTGTTTGATGATTGGACGCAACGTTACGAATATCTGATAGAATTAGGCAAGTCGTTACCACTTATTGACGAAAAGTACAAGACGGAGGAGTACCTCATTAAAGGCTGTCAGAGTCAGGTGTGGTTACACGCCGAAGAGGAAGATGGTAAGCTTATCTTTACCGCCGATAGCGATGCGATTATCACCAAAGGGATTGTTGCTTTATTAGTGAAAGTGTTCTCTCACCAAACGGCTGAGGATATCCTAAAAGCGGATATGAGTTTTATTGATAAAATAGGACTGAAAGACCATCTATCACCTACTCGTGCGAATGGGTTGGTGAGTATGATAGGGCAAATGAGGGGATATGCTGCTAAGGTGTTAGGGAATAGATAAGAAGGAATACACCTGGCGGTGTAGAAATTAAACAAGTCTATTCAAATCAAACAGATATATTTTTATTAGATTTCTGAGGCGTTAGACTTATCTCTTTAAAAAGAAAAATTAAATGACTGAAGAAAGAAAGATAGAGCAATTGGGCGAGAAAATCGTTGAGGTGCTCAAAACGATATACGACCCTGAAATACCCGTAGATATTTACGAATTGGGGCTTGTTTATGACGTGTTTGTGAACGAAGACTTCGATGTAAAAATATTAATGACTCTCACTTCGCCTAACTGCCCCGTGGCAGAGTCTCTCCCAATGGAGGTGAAGGAAAAGGTACAAAGTATTGACGAAGTGCACGAAACGATTGTAGAACTCACTTTTGACCCGCCGTGGAATCAGGATATGATGAGTGAGGTGGCGAAACTTGAATTAGGATTTTTGTAAAAATTATAAATAAATCACTTATGAAAAGACTTTTATTTTCAACTTTATTATTGTCTTCAGTAGCTGTATTTGCTCAGGAAGACCAAACGAATGACGGTGTAGCACAAGACCCTACGGCAGCTCCAACAGAGGAAGCTCCTGCTCCTCGATGGACAAAGGGAGGTAACGCTTCACTGATGTTCTCGCAAGCCGCCTTCAATCACGATTGGACAGGAGGGGGAACTAACAACGTAGCAGCAAGCCTTGCGGTGAGCTATGCTTTTAACTACAAGAAAGACAAATGGGCGTGGGATAACAACGTATTTGTTGATTACGGGATTACTAAACTTGAAGGTGATGACTATTCAAGAAAAACCACTGACCGTTTTGAGGTGAACTCAGTACTCGGTTACCAATTGAACAACCCACAGTGGTACTATTCATTCTTCTTGAACTTCAAAACACAAATGACCGATGGTTACAAATATGAGAGCACAGGTCGTACGCTCATAAACCAAATGCTTTCACCTGGATACTTACAATTTGGTCCTGGTATGTTGTGGAAGAAGAGCGATAACCTAAAAGTGAACTTGGCTCCTGCAACTTCTAAAATCACAACAGCTAAAAGCCGTTGGACAGAAACAGGTCCTTTCTACGGTGTTGAACAAGGAAAGAACATTCGCTATGAACTCGGTTTCTACTTGAACGGTTATGCTAAGTTTACTGTGATGGACAATGTGTCTTTCGAGAATATCCTCAGCTTATACAGCAACTATCTTGACAAACCACAAAACGTAGACTTGGATTATACTGCAAACATTGTGATGACTATCAACAAGTACTTATCAGCTAACTTTACTTTCCAAGCTATCTACGACGACGACGCTGCTAAAGCCTTCCAAATTCGTGAAGTATTGGGCTTAGGAGTAAACTACAAGTTTTAGTGTGAGGTGCGAGTCGCACACACAATTGTAGCACGTTAGCAATTAGTAAAAAATAGAGAAGGGACTACCTTAATGGTAGTCCTTTTTTGTTTTGTTATAGAGAGGTTGCGGATTGTTCAGAGGAAGCATTTGTAAGAGCTAAGATTGGTATTTAGAAAAATAGTAGTACCTTTGCCTCACACATTATTGCTGAATTAGAGAAGAATTGGAAAAACTAATTGCATATATACAAAAAACCGTTCCTGAGCTAAAAATACAGGAACAGACGCTTAGAGAGGCTTTCCAAAAAGAGAGCGTTGCTAAAGATGCTTTGCTGTTAGACTTCGGACAAGTGTGTGAGCATTATTACTTTGTAAACAAAGGAGCTCTTAGGATATTCTTTTACGATGAAGGAGAGGAATACACGAGCTGGATAGCTTTTGAAGATTACTTTTTTACAGAGCAATTTAGTTATACAGATTGCTTACCTTCTCGTTATGCTATTACAGCTATTGAAGAGACTGAAGTACTGAAAATACATAAACAACAAATGCATTCACTTCTACAAAATAGCTATGAGTGGCAACAGTTCTTCATACAAAATGAGCAACAAACAATATTACGGCTGATGGAAACTATTGAACTCTTCCAAAGACAACCGGCTAAAGAGCGATATGAAGCCTTATTTAGCTTTCCTGCCTTTATACAAAAAGTGAAACAAAAAGACCTTGCTACAATGCTCGGAATGACTAAATACTCTATCAGTAGGCTAAAATCTTACAAGTAAAGAGAGGAAGTTGCCAAATAGCAACTTTTTTGTGTATTGCTGTGCGTAATTTTGCATTTATAAAACAAATGTAAAATGAACCAAGAAGAACAATACAGTTTTAGTCCGCTGGACAGCTATCAGTGGATAAAGAAAGAGGCTTTTGCTTATATAAAAGCCCAACAATGGATAGATGAAGCGTTGTTTGAAGACTTTTTAAACGCTTTTGAAGATTATTTTAAGCACTCATTACAAAAAGTATCTCATCTTATCAAGAATGAGTTGGACGAAGGGAATGTGCAATTTGCTGTTTTGGTAGTAGCTTTATATGAAGCTTTTGTGAAGATAGGCAAGGACGGAAAAGAGGCTTTCAAATGTGTGTGTCTTGCTATCAATGAGCCGATAGCTCCTTTTATGGAGCAAAACACAGAGGCTTTCTTAACAGCTTCGGAGTACCCTTTTAAGGCGATAGTGGAGATATCAAAAGCACGAGAAGCGTTTTATTTTGGCAAGAGTTTTGGCTTTGAACGCCTTATAGATAATGATTACGGTTATGTATTGCAAATTAAAAAGTGCTTGTTTCACGAAGTACTAAAAGCTCTTGAACATACTTTTTTGCAGAGAATTATATGCCAAGTAGACTGCGGTTGGATAAAAGGCATTAAAACAGAGCTACACAACTTACATTTTGCACGACCCACTACTTTTGCTACGGGCAATACCTGCCAAATGTGGTTTATAAAAGAAGAAAAAACAGAAGATATACAATGACCTTAAACCTCGATTTCCTCAGTCAGTATTTTACTGAAGTACATTTCGATAAAGATGCCCTCATCACCCGTGCAGGCGATGTGGAGCACTCGCTCTATTACCTCAGCGAGGGCATCGTGCGCTTCTTTTATTACAACCCCACAACCGACAAGGAAACGACGGTGGATATTCTCTTTGCTGAGCAGTTTTTTATGTCGTATGCTTCGTTTGTAAAGCGTGAACCTTCCCTCTTCTCTATTCAAGCACTGAAAGATGTTACTGCCTATAAAATAGGGCGTGAACACCTTGAACACCTCATAGAACAGCAAGAGTACCTACAAATAAAAGCTGATATCTTGGAACATCTGCTGATTGAGAAGATGCAACGAGAAGCACAGTTTTTATTGCAATCACCGGAGGAGATTTACTGCAATCTATTGGAAAAAGACCCTAAACTTATCCAAAATATTCCGCTAAAATATATTGCTTCTTATATTGGCATCACCCCCCAAGCGCTGAGCAGGATTAGGAAAAGAATATTTTAATGGTTGATTATCGTTATTTTATTTTAGTAAAGTATAGCGTTACTAAGCTATTTTGGCTTTGTGTGCTGTAGGAGAACTTGGTGTTATTATCTGAAAAGACAAACGACAAGTCTACTTAGTTTTGAGGATTGGTAACATTATAATATTTGCCATCCTCTTTTGCCTAGTAAAATGAATAAAGTTGTGGCAAGGAGCACCGAAAAAATAAGTTTTCTCATAGAATTGTTATTTTAATGTGCCACACACACATAACAAATTATCCTTTGTCAAATATTCTTTGTTAATTACTTTTACATTCTTTCTATATTTTTCGTTACCACTTTCTTTTTATTTTGTTGTTTATCAAACAGCTACATTTTTACTTATCTATATTTTCACTATCCAATGTTTTTAGTATATCTTTAACGTTTTATCTTTGCGGCAGAATCAGGTATTAGGGGATAGGTGTCAGGTGTCAGGCACAAACTCTTACCTCTTAACTTTTAACTAAAATGAAAGGAAAACAAAGAACTTTATTAAACAGTATTGGCAAGCTCGCCTTGCTACTACTTTTTAGCTTGCTTTCTACCGCCCTTTCTGCCCAAAACAAAAAGATTAGCGGAAAGGTAATTGATGAAAAACACCAGCCCGTGCTGGGGGCATCGGTGGTGGTGAAAGGCACTACTAAGGGTACTACTACCGATTTCGATGGGAATTTCACGATAGAAGTACCTGCTAAAGCCACGCTATCGGTTTCATTTATTGGCTATCACACCCAAAATGTAGCTGTAGGCAACCAAAACCAACTCACTATCGTGTTCAAAGAAGAACAAGAGCAGTTAGACGAGGTAGTGGTGGTAGGGTATGGTACCGTCCGCAAGAAAGACCTTACGGGGGCTGTCTCTTCGGTGTCTAACAAAGCCCTCAAAGAGAAACCTATTGCCAACGCTGGGGAAGCACTCCAAGGGCGTGCTGCTGGGGTGCAAGTAACCTCGGCGGGAAAACCTGGTGACAATGTGTCGTTTCGCATTCGCGGTATTAGCACGATTAACAACAGCGAACCGCTACTGGTTATCGATGGGGTACCTACCGACCTCGGTATCAACGCGCTCAACGTAGATAATATAGAAAATATCGACGTGCTAAAAGATGCTTCGGCAACTGCCATTTACGGCTCTCGTGGTGCCAATGGTGTGGTGCTTATCACTACCAAAAAAGGAAAAAATGGCGACGGCAAACTGTCGTTTAGCACCAATGTAGCCCTTCAACAAGCTACCAACTTGCCTGTGATGCTCAACGCCCGCGAGTTTGCTTCTTTTCACAACGAAATGATTGCCAACTACAACCGCACCCCTGGGGTAAGTCCGCTTACACAACGCCCTGATTTTGCTAATCCTGAGGACTGGGGGGAAGGCACCAACTGGCTCAAAGCGCTCTTCCGTCCTGCTTTTATGCGCAACTATTCGCTCTCATACTCAGGCGGTAACGACAAGAGCAATTACTACGTATCAGCTGGGGTGTTCGACCAAGATGGGATTATCCTCAACACTTCTTACCGCCGTTATACAGTGCAGTTCAATGGTGAGTCGCGCGTAAAACCGTGGATTAAGTTTGGCAACAACCTCACCCTCAGCCACGACGAAAAGAAATCTGGCGATTACAACATCCGTATGGCGATGGCTTCTTTGCCTACACAACCTATTTACAATGAAGACGGTAGCTACTCAGGTCCTGATTCGCCAGCCCATCAGTACAGCGATATCCGCAACGTAATAGGAACAGCCCTTATCAACGGACAAAACACTACCAAAGGCTATAACATTTTGGGGAATATCTTTGCCGAGATTACTCCTGTAAAACACTTGGTATTCAAAACCACTGGAGGGCTTGATTTTAAATATTGGGACAACCGCAGTTTCTCCCCTAAATACAACTGGAAACCAATACCTAATCCGCTCTCTAACCTCTACCAAGATGCTAACAAGAGCACTACTCTCCTTTGGGATAACACACTTACCTACACTAACACTTTTGCCCAAAAGCACTTCCTCAATGTGATGGTGGGCACCAGTGCGCAAAACAACGTGTATAGCAAAATCAACGCGAGTGTGAGCAACTTCTTGAGCGACCAGCAAAACCAACTCAGCAAAGGCTTGGAAAACCCTACGGTAGGTGGTACGATGAACGATTGGGCTATCCTCTCTTTCATCGGGCGACTCAACTATACTTATGCCGATAAGTACTTGCTCACTGCTACGGTGCGTCGCGATGGTTCTTCGCGTTTCTCCAAAGAAAACCGCTGGGGTACTTTCCCTTCATTCTCTTTGGCGTGGCGCACATCAAATGAGTCTTTTTTCCCTAAAAACGACTATGTAAACGATGTGAAATTGCGCGTGGGTTACGGTATGACTGGTAACCAAGGAGGTATTGATAACTATGCTTATTTCACCAAATTGCGCACAGGGCAATATGTGTTCAACAACAATTTGGTTTCTACCCTCTATCCTCACGTAATGCCTAACCCTAATGTGAAATGGGAAACCGTAGAGCAATTCAACGGGGGTATTGACCTTGCACTACTCAAAAACCGCTTGAACCTCACTTTCGATGCCTATATCAAAAACACCAGCGATATGTTGGTGCCAATGGCGGTATCAGTAAGCTCTGGTTATTCGGATATCAACGTGCCAAGTATCAACGCTGGTAAAGTAGAAAACAAAGGGGTAGAGCTCACAGTGTCATCAGTGAATGTGAATAAAAAGGACTTCCAATGGAATACTGATGTAAACGTATCGTTCAACCGCAACAAAATTGTGAAGATGAACGATGGTGTGCCTTTGTTCACTGGTTTTGAGGCGTTCCTCACCAAATTGCAAATCCTCTCCGAGGGTCACCCTGTAAATGCTTTCTATGGCTATGTAATGAACGGACTTTTCCAAAACCAAAGCGAGGTAGACAACTATGCTACTCAAGTGGAAAACGGTACTGCCCCTGGTGATGTGAAGTTCCGCGACCTCAACAACGACGGGGTCATCAATGCCGAAGACCGTACTTATATCGGTAATCCGTTCCCTGAATGGACGTTCTCTATGAACAACAACTTCAATTACAAAAACATCGATTTGCAAATATTTTTACAAGGCGTAGCAGGCAACGACATCTACAATGCCAACCGTATATGGCAAGAGGGAATGTCGGTGCCACAAAACCAAATTGCCAAAGTAAAAGACCGTTGGACTGGCGAGGGCACTAGCAATAGCATTCCGCGTGCTATCTATGGCGACCCCAACCAAAATGCGCGTCACTCTACCCGCTTTGTAGAAGATGGTTCGTATTTGCGCATCAAAAACGTAACTTTGGGGTATACACTTCCTAAAGAGGTTACTCAAAAATTCCACACCGATATGTTGCGCATATATCTGTCTTGCCAAAACCTCTATACTTTCACCAAATACAGCGGTATGGATCCCGAAGTAGGCACTGGTGGCGTTGATGGCGGTACTTACCCTGTAACCCGCACAGTTAGCTTTGGATTAAACGTGCAGTTTTAGGGGTCAGGTGACAGGTGACAGGCATCAGGTGACAAAAGAATCACTACAAATTGTTAATTGTTAATTATGAATTGTTAATTATGAAAAAGATATTATACATCACCCTATTAGCATTTCCGCTCTTCACGGCTTGTTCTAAGTTTTTAGACAAGACCCCTTATGAAGATTCAAGTGCTGAAAACATAAGCGATGCGGCATCGGCTATTGCCCTTACCAATTCGGCTTATAAACCCTTGCAACGCTCTAACCTCTACAATATGCGCCTCTGGACGCTCGACATCGTAGCAGGCAACAGCATCGTAGGCGCTGGAGGTGGTAACGACGGACTCGAAACTATTACTCTTTCGAACTTCAACGCGACTGCCGATAACCCTTTGGCGCTCGAAATATGGCGCGGTTGTAACCCTGGTATTCTCTATTGCAATACGGCTCTGAAAGCTTTGCCTTCTGCCAATATCCCTGAGGATATCAAAAACCGCTGTATCGGTGAAGCCAAATTCCTCCGCGCGCACTACTATTTCCTTTTGGTGCAACTCTTTGGCGATGTGCCTCTTCAGCTCGACCCTAAAGAGAGTTTGACTAACAAAACGCCTTTCCGCCAAAGCAAAATGAAGATATACAACGAGGTGATTATCCCCGACCTCAGAGAGGCTTTCAACTTATTGCCTACACGCGAGCAATATAGCAATGCCGATAAAGGTCGCGCAACCAAAGGGGCTGCTGCGGGTATGCTCGCCAAAGTATACCTCACCTTGGGCAGATATAGCGAAGCTCTTGAAATGTGCAATGCTGTCGAAAACCTCGGCTATACCCTCAATCCTGATTATTCCGATTGTTTTGGCGCTGCCGAACGCAACAAAAACACTGCCGAGTCTATCTTTGAAATTCAGTATTACGGACTTACCAAAGACGATTTCTGGGGCGAAGAAAACCAAGCCTCTTGGCTCAGTACCTTTATGGGTCCTCGCAACAGTGGTTGGGTAGGTGGTGCTTATGGTTGGAATCAGCCCACACAAGAGTTTGTAGACCAATATGAGGCGGGCGACCTCCGCAAAGATAAGACGATTCTCTATGAGGGTTGTCCTAATTTTGAAGGAAATGTATACCGCGCTTCAATGTCTAACACAGGGTATAACGTGCGCAAGTTCTTAGTGCCACTAAGTCAGTCTCCCGATTTCAATACCAACCCTGCCAACTTTGTAGCGCTCCGCTTTGCCGATGTGCTCCTAATGAAAGCGGAAGCTCTCAACGAGTTGGGTCGCACCACCGAAGCCGAAGTGCCTTTGTACAAAGTGCGCACCCGCGCTGGGCTCACTAATCGCGCCGATATAGAGAACCTCACTCAAGCACAAATGCGTGAGAAAATACGCCACGAACGCCGTATAGAACTCGCTTTTGAAGGACATCGCTGGTTTGATATGATTCGCTGGGACAACGGTCAGTATGCACTCAATTTCTTGCACTCCATAGGCAAAACCAACGCCCGCGAGAAACACCTGCTCTTGCCCGTCCCTCAAAAAGACCGCGACGCCAACCCCAACCTTACCCAAAACCCAGGTTGGTGATAATAATGACGAATGACGAATTACAACAACTCTTATCTCTTAACTTTTAACTAATATTCACCCTTGTCGCTTTTGCGGCTTCCCTCCCCCTCTCCGAAGGCGAGGGGGAGAACGGAGGGGGTGAGGACACAAACTAATATGAAACCATACCATTTATACATCGCCTTCCTCTTACTGCTCCTTACGGGCTGTAAAAAAGAGGACTATATGGAGCTCTTCAAAGAGGGAAAACCCTTTGAATTGAAAGCTCCTAAAGAAAACATCGCCTTAGACGCTGCCAACCCCGAACAAGAAGCGATTAAGTTCACTTGGACGGCGGCTTCCAATCGCGGCACTAATGCCGCTATCACCTATACTTTCCAAATGGATGTGCAAGGCAACAACTTTGCGGGAGGTATCAGCGAGAATGTAGGTCGTGAAGCCTATGAGAGAGTGTATAAAAATGAGGAACTCAACAACCTATTGCTCAACACTTTCAAGGTTGCGGTAGATACTGAAGTTACGATGGAAGTACGCATCATTGCCCAAGTAGCTTCTGGCGAGGGAATGAAACAACATACCAATGTGAAGACGGTGGTTTTCAAAACGCATACCCCTATCAGTAATACGTTGTATATCATCGGTAGTGCTGCCCCTCACGGTTGGAGTGCTGATCAAGCCGAAGAGATGAAACCTATTGAGGGTACTCCTAAAGCCTTTGCGTGGTCAGGACGTTTGTCTGCTGGCGAAATCAAGTTCATCACTACCAAAGGTCAGTTTATACCATCGTATGGCAAAGGCAGCAATAATAGCGAATTGCACTTTCGCAAAACCGATGCCGATACAAGTGATGAGAAATTTGCGATTGCCGAAAGTGGTGTCTATACCGTGAAAGTGAACCTCATCAACCTCACCATAAGCATCACCAAAGGCGAAGCGCCTGAATATACCGAGTTGTGGTTCGTAGGTGAACCCACCGGTTGGAGTTTCAAGAAAATGACCGTAGACCCTACCGACCCATTTGTGTTCCACTACAATGCCGATTTAGGCAATGGAGGTGAGTTCAAAATAGGTACTAAAGAAGGCGATTGGTTAGCAGTATTTTTCCGTCCGAAAAAAAATAATACGGCTGAAGGTAGCGACCTCCCTGTGAAGAAATGGGCGGGCGACCCCGATAACAAATGGAAAATTGCAGCTGGTACTTACAAGATTACGCTCAACACTCGTACAATGAAGATTGACATTGTGCCTTTCACTCCTTATACAGGAATGTATATGATTGGTAGTGCTACCGATGCTGGTTGGGATATCAACAATCCTATTGCTATGACTGTCGATAGTGGCAATCCTAATGTCTTTACGTGGGAAGGCGACTTGAAAGCGGGCGAACTCAAATTCTCTTGCGACAAGAAAAGCGATTGGGGTGGCGACTGGTTCTTGGCTGCTAAAGCTGATAAAGCACCTGCCGGTGTAGAAGAACCGATGATTTTCAGCGCCCACGGCTCTAACCCCGATAACAAGTGGAAAATCAGCGAGGCGGGCACCTACAAAATCACCCTCAACCAACTCACCCAAAAGGTGCTTATTAAAAAGCAATAGTCCCCTCCCCAGCCCTCCCCCAAGGGGAGGGAGTTTAAGAGAGTTCAAGAACAAAACATCTTTATACGTGTTAAACAACCCTCCTTTCCGTTCGCATCTGCGAATTGCCCCTCTCTCCTTGGGAGAGAGGGAACGGGAGAGAGGAATAATTATTAATTGAAAATGAAAGTTTTATATACTCTATTCTTCGCCACTACGCTCAGCCTCTTCTCTTGCGAGAAGAACGATACGCCCAGCAACAACCCTATTACTTATGGCGAAACTTATTTGAAAATAGATATCAGCACCGATAAGGCGGTCTATACCCCTGGTAGCACGGTGCGCTTCTCCTTGGCGAGTATGCCCTCTGGTTCCTACAAAGTGCGCTACTCTTATTTAGGTGAAGTGATTAAAGAAGAACCTCTTACCTCCACCTCTTGGCAATGGGTAACCCCTGCCGATGACTATCGAGGTTATTTGGTGGAAATATACCAAGAAGCTGGCGGTAAACAAAATACTTACGGCAGTATCGCTGTGGATGTATCTTCCGATTGGACAAAATTCCCTCGCTACGGCTTCTTGTCCTCTTATGGCAAAAACGAGCCTATCGAGAAGAATATCGACTTTATGAACCGGTGTCATATCAATGGCATCCAGTTCTACGATTGGATGTACGACCATCACAAACCGCTGGCCGGTACCCCTCAAAACCCTTCTAATGAGTGGCCTGATCTCTTCAAACGTCCCACTTTCCTATCTACCGTACGCGGTTATATCAGTGCCGCTCATAGCAAGGGTATGAAAGCAATGTTCTACAATTTAGCCTTCGGGGCGCTCAAAAATGCGGAAGCCGATGGTGTGTCTAAAGAGTGGTTTCTCTACAAAGACAACCAGCACAAAGAGAAAGATGCGCACGTGTTAGGCGACTTTGCCCGCAGTAGTATCTATCTCACTAACCCTGGCAATGCGCACTGGCAAAACTACTTAGCAGGGCGCAACAGCGATGTTTATGCCGTTTTTGGTTTCGATGGTTATCATATCGACCAACTCGGAGGGCGTGGCACGGTATACGATTACAATGGCAATAGCGTAGACCTCTTGCCTCAGTACGCTTCGTTTATCAATGCGATGAAAAGCGCACAACCCGATAAACGCCTTGTGATGAATGCGGTAGGGCAATACGGTCAAACCGAAATTGCAGGTACCAATAAAGTGGATTTTCTCTATACCGAAGTATGGGACGAAAAAACCTACAACCAATTGGCAAAAATTATCCTCGATAATTACAATTGTAGCAATAACCAACTCAAAACCGTGTTGGCTGCCTATATGGATTACGAAAAATCTAAGAATGCAGGTTTTGTAAACGAACCTGGTGTATTGCTCGCCAATGCCGTGATTTTTGCTTTTGGAGGGGCTCATTTAGAGATAGGCGAACACTACCTCGCCAATGAGTATTTCCCTAACAAAAACCTTCAAATGAAAGCCGACCTCAAAAAAGCACTCATTACCTACTACGATTTCTTGGTAGCTTACCAAAACCTCTTGCGCGACGGTGGTAGCTATACTTCAGTACAAGTAACTGCCGAAAATGCTACAATAGTGGCTTGGCCTGCAGCGAAGGATAAAGTGGCGGCTCTCACCAAAACCGTGAACGGCAAGGATATAGTGCATCTTATCAATTTCAACGGGGTAACCTCTATGGACTGGCGTGATACCAACGGTACTCAAAAGAAACCTACTACAGTAACCGATCTTAAAACTACCGTTGCTGTAACTGCACAACCCAAAAAAGTGTGGTTCGCTACTCCCGACCTCTTTGGCGGTGCTCCTCGCGCCTTAGAATTTACCTATAACAACAACCAAATTACCTTCACCCTCCCCTCCCTCAGCTATTGGGATATGGTGGTGATAGAGTATTAATAAAAAAATTAGCAGATTAGCAAATTTTCTCATTTGCTAATCTGCTAATTAATAAATTTGCTAATTTATGAGATTTCTTACTTTCATAACAATAACCATCCTCTCCTGTGCTACAGCAGTAGCACAGGAGTTATTTTCGCCTAATAAAACACTGAAACTCTCTTTTTCACTCAACGCGGAAGGTACTCCTACCTATTCGCTTTTTTACAAGGGAAAAGAAGTGGTGAAACCGAGTAGATTAGGTATTGAGCTATTTAGCTCCAATGAAGTGAAATTTGGCGCTGAAATCACCAAAAAAGAGGGAGCAAACACCTCTCTCTACCATAACTTTGAAGTGGTGAATACTCAAAATACAACCGTTGATGAAACTTGGCAACCCGTATGGGGCGAAAGCCAAAACATTCGCAACCACTACAACGAGCTATTGGTGAGTCTCAAACAGAAGGATACTCACCGAGAAATGAACCTACGTTTTAGACTGTTTGACGACGGATTAGGCTTCCGCTATGAGTTCCCCGAACAAAAGCAAATGCCTTACTTTGTGATTAAAGAAGAACGCACCGAGTTTGCAATGACGGGTGATCACCAAGCGTGGTGGATACCCGGCGATTACGATACCCAAGAGTACGACTATCAGAAATCGCGCCTCTCCGAAATACGCGCTATCAACCAAAAAGGGCGTCAGGCGAATTTAGCACAAACAGGCTTTTCGGATACGGGTGTACAAACTGCTTTGATGCTCAAAACTGACGATGGTTTGTACATCAACTTGCACGAAGCTGCTTTGGTGAACTACGGGGCGATGCACCTCAACCTCAACGATAAGACCTTCGTTTTCCAATCGTGGATTACTCCCGATGCTAACGGTGCCAAAGGTTATATGCAAACCCCTGCACAAACGCCTTGGCGCACGGTAATTGTTAGCAACGATGCCCGCGATATTTTAGCTTCTAATATCACTCTTAACCTCAACGAACCTTGTGCTTTGGGTGATACCTCTTGGATTCACCCGATGAAGTACGTAGGAGTATGGTGGGAAATGATTACCGGTATGAAAGAATGGTCGTATACTTACGATGTGCCTAGTGTGCATATCGGTAAAACCGATTACACCACCCTCAAACCCCACGGCAAGCACGGGGCTACTACCGAGAATGTGAAGAAATACATCGACTTTGCCGCCGAAAATGGTTTTGATGGTGTACTCGTAGAAGGTTGGAATATAGGGTGGGAAGATTGGTTTGGACATTCCAAAGATTTGGTATTCGACTTCCAAACGCCTTACCCTGATTTTGATATCGAAGCTATTCACCAATACGCCAAAAGCAAGGGAATTAAGATGATTATGCACCACGAAACCTCCTCGTCTATCCGCAACTACGAGCGTTTTATGGATAAAGCCTATCAGCTGATGAACAAATACGAATACCCCGCCGTAAAAAGCGGTTATGTAGGGAATATCATTCCGCGAGGCGAAAACCATTACAGTCAGTGGGTGAACAATCACTACCTTTATGCTATTAAAAAAGCCGCCGACTACCACATTATGGTGAATGCTCACGAGGCTGTGCGCCCTACGGGTTTGTGTCGTACCTATCCTAACCTCATAGGCAACGAGTCAGCTCGCGGAGGTGAATACCAAGCCTTTGGCGGTAGCAAGCCCAATCACGTGTGCGTGTTGCCCTTCACCCGACTTATTGGCGGACCGATGGACTATACCCCTGGGGTGTTTGAAATGGACATCAGCAAGAACAACCCCAACAACCATTCACACTGCAATGCCACTTTGGCAAACCAATTGGCATTGTATGTAACGATGAGCAGTCCGCTACAAATGGCTTCCGACCTTCCAGAGAACTACCGCCGTTTTCCCGATGCTTTTCAGTTTATCAAAGATGTTGCCCTCGATTGGAGCGAAAGCCACTATTTAGAAGCCGAACCAGGGGCTTATATCACTGTGGCGCGCAAAGCCAAAGGTACTCGCAATTGGTTTGTAGGCAATACTGCCGGCAAAGATTTTACTTCCAAGATTCATTTCAGTTTCTTAGAGCCCAAAACTACTTATGTAGCCACTATCTACGCCGATGCCAAAGATGCCAACTATCAAACCAATCCCCAAGCCTATACCATTCAAAAAGTATTGGTAACCAACAAGAGCAAGCTCACCCTGCTCTCAGTAGCAGGAGGAGGCTATGCCATTAGCTTGTACCCCCTCACCGATAAGGCACAAGCCAAAGGACTAAAAAAACGATAGCAATTACAGTAATAATAGTGAAATAGAAATCTGTCCGAAAAGTTTTGTTTTGTGAAGGCGATTTGCAAATCGCCCCTACAATGTAACTAAAAGCAATTGATTATCATAATCAACTTTGGCAAAGGTGTGAGCCACACAGGCAAAAACTTTGACAAAGTATAGCGATGCAAATGCGATTTTGAGACTTTTCGGACAATCTATTTATTTTTTGTAACCACCAAAACAAATTTGCTAATTCCCTAATTTTTCTTACTTTTGCCTCTGAAAATTAATGTTTGAAAATGAAGTACAAAAGCCTTATCATAACCCTCCTACTACTCCCCTACTGCGCTCTAGCACAAATGGCGCAAAATCAAACGCTCATTCACGACCTCACCGCACTTATCAAACAGAAAGATAACTACACCCAGCAAAAAGAACGCAAAATAAAGGAAGCTATCGACTTGTTACGAGTGCCCAATGCCTCTGCTGAACAACGCTATGCTATCAATCAACGCCTCTTCGACGAGTTTAAAACTTATATATCCGACTCGGCAGTGTACTACGTGAAAGAGAATATCCGCATCGCTGAAGAACTCCAAAAACCCGACCTCCAAAACGATTCCCGCCTTTCCCTTGCCTCTCTCTACATCATTTCCGGCAACTACTTAGATGCTGCCGACCTGCTCAGGGCTATTGATAAAGAGCAACTGCAAAAACCTCAGCTCATTCAGTACTACAACTGCTACCTCAACCTCTACAACAATTACGCTTTCAACAACCCCGATGCCAAAACCTATATTGCTAAAAGCAATGCTTACCGCGACCTCCTCCTTAATTTAGTCGATAAGAATTCCACTCACTATATCCTTCTCTATGCTGGTGTGCTTACCGATGCCGGCAGGTATGACGAAGCCGAAAAACTGCTTCTCGACCGCTTTGCTCTAATGCACACCGATGAACACGAAAAAGCCGTATTAGGCTATGTGCTCGGCACGCTCTACAAAAAGAAAAAGAATATCCCTAAACAAATAGAATACTTTGCTATTTCGGCGAGTTGCGACATCAAAGATGCTATTAAAGAAAACGCCTCGATGCTCGAACTTGCCTCAGCGCTCTTTCAATTAGGCGAAGTAGAAAACGCTTACACTTGCATCAAATCGGCGATGGAAGACGCCACTTTTTGTAACGCTCAACTGCGTTCCGATGAGGTGATGAAAATTTTCCCTATCATCGAAAAAGCCTATCAGGAACGCATTCACAGTCAGAATACCAAACTGCGCAACACCTTACTGTTAGTAGGGTTGTTTGCCGTTTTCCTCATTATTGCCGTAGTATTGGTTACCCGCCAAATGAAGCGCATCGCCAAAATACGCAAGGAACTCTACCACAAAAACCAAGATTTAGAGCAACTCAACGAACACCTGCGCGAGGTAGTAACCCAACTCAACGAAAGCAACGAAGTAAAAGAAGCCTATATAGGCGAGTTTTTCAACTTGTGTTCGGTGTATATCAGCAAATTAGAGAAATACCAAAAAATGCTTACCAAAAAGGCAAAAGACCGCAATTGGGACGAACTCAACAAAGTACTCCGCTCTACCGAGATGATAGAGCAAGAGCTGAAAGAGTTCTACAAGCTGTTCGACGATATTTTCTTACATCTATTCCCACACTTTATCACCGAGTTCAACGCTCTATTAGCCGAAGACGAGCGTTTTGCCCCCAAACCTCACGAAATGACCCCCGAGTTGCGCATCTTTGCCCTTATCCGCTTAGGCATCACCGATAGTTCTAAAATAGCCACTTTCTTACATTATTCCACCAATACCATCTACAACTATCGCACACGGGTGCGCAATAAAGCTATCGTACCGAGAGAAACTTTTGAAGAAATGGTAATGAAAATAGGCAAGAAATAACACAAAAAATAAGCTACTTTATTGCTAATCATTTCTTTTTTTGTACCTTTGTGGCGATAAAATAAAAACAACCAAAAGAAATTAATAAACAAATGAAAAAAATAGTAGTAACTGGCGGGTTGGGCTTTATTGGCTCTCATACCGTTGTAGAATTACAAAATGCAGGCTTTGATGTGGTTATCATTGATAACCTTTCCAACGCCCAAGAAAATGTAAAAGACCACATTGCGAAAATTACAGGTAAAATGCCGGTGTTCGAGAAATTCGACCTGCGTGATAAAGCTGACGTACAAGATTTCTTCAAGCGTCATCGCGATGTGCAAGGGGTGATTCACTTTGCTGCCTCTAAAGCGGTAGGTGAGAGCGTGGAGAAACCGCTTTTGTATTACGAAAATAACCTTACCAGCCTTGTATACCTCTTGCAAGAACTGAGCAAGTTGCCTAAAGCACACTTTATTTTTAGTTCGTCTTGCACCGTGTACGGTCAGGCAGATGAGTTGCCTATCACTGAGAACGCTCCTGTGAAGAAAGCCGAATCACCTTATGGTAATACCAAACAAATCAGTGAGGAGATTATCAGCGATACTTGCAAGGTTACTTCTTCGCTCAATGCGATTGCCTTGCGCTACTTTAACCCTATTGGGGCACACCCTTCGGCTGAAATAGGCGAACTGCCCTTAGGCGTACCTCAAAACTTAGTGCCTTATATCACCCAAACGGCTATAGGTTTGCGTGAGAAACTCTCTGTTTTTGGTGGCGACTACCCTACCCCCGATGGCACTTGCATTCGCGATTATATTCACGTAGTGGATTTGGCGAAAGCTCACGTGATTGCGCTTCAACGTTTGTTAGAAAGCAAGAATACTGAAAACTATGAAGTTTTCAATATAGGAACTGGTAAAGGTAGTACTGTTTTGGAAGTAATCCAAAGCTTTGAACGGGTATCGGGTAAGAAATTGAACTACCAAATTGTAGGTAGACGTGCTGGTGATATCATTGCTGCTTATGCTAACACTGATAAGGCTAATAACGTACTCGGTTGGAAAGCCGAAAGCTCTTTGGACGATGCGATGCGCTCGGCTTGGCAATGGGAACAGAAGGTACGAGGTAGGTCGTAGCACGACGGACGGTGCGAGGTCGTAGCACGACAGGCGGGGAAATTAGCAAATTAGCAGATTAGAAAATTAGAAAATGGGTAGTGATAAAAATGGTTTTGACAGGTTTAGCTTGTTGGACAAATCGGACAGGTTAGGGGTTTCGGAAGGAAACGGAGATTTTCAAAAGGAGGCTGGGAGAGAATTTGATGAAAAAAGGGTGTAAGATGGGTGGGGTTGCTTATAGAGAGCTTATAGGAAGGCTTATACGAATCTTGGACGATTGTTATAGAAAGGGTATATAAGTAGTTGATTCATACTGTGATACGACAAGGGTAAAAATGTTAAAAACAGGGTTTCGAGGCGAAAGAAAGAGGAATAGGCACTAGGCCTTAGGCCATAGGCACTAGGAGATAACATCCCCCTAACCCCCTTCAAAGGGGGAATGTAGTGACGGGAAAGCGAGAAAAACCTTCCCCTATTCACTTACTTGGCTATCGCGGACAACCTTTTAAAAGGGGAATGTGGTGAAGGGGAAAAGATAAAAAAGTTAATAACAATTTTTGGATTAAGAAAGGGAAGGGACTGACTGAGGAAACTCAGATAGTCCCTTTACCGCTCATTATATGATTAGATTATGAACGAGCTTTTAAACGATTTTTCTAATACACACTTCATAGGAGAACTCTCCCTTGGGGTGGTGTGCTTCCGCTTGCTTTTAGCAATAGTCTTTGGCGGATTGGTAGGCTTTGAACGAGAACGCAAGCACAAGCCCGCTGGCTTTCGCACGTATATACTCGTATGCTTTGGCTCTGCGGTAGTTTCGATGATTCAAGACCAATTACGCATTAGTCTTATTGACTTTAACGCACATTTTCCTGAACTGGCAGCTCTTTTCAAAAGCGATTTAGGGCGTTTGGGTGCGCAGGTGATTAGCGGGATAGGCTTTTTGGGGGCTGGTAGCATTATTAAAGAACGCGGAGAAAGTATTGCGGGAATGACTACCGCAGCGGGTATCTGGGCTACGGGTTGCGTAGGTTTGGGTATTGGCTGGGGTTTTTACAATATCGCTGTGGTGGCTATTGTTTTTATGCTTATCATTATGATATTCCTCAAAAGAGTGGAATCACAGCTCATTAAGAGAAATTTTGTAGGAGTTTTTCAGGTTACTTATGAGGAAGAAGAACTAAATGTGGCTGAAACTATAGAAATCTGCTCGGCTATCTTCCGACGCAAGTCAATGAGCATAACAAAAGTAGAAAAGGACGTCGAAAATCACACGCTTACCTTTACGATTGCTACCGCTGATGTTTTGAGTATAGGCAGTGTGGTGAGTTTGCTTTCGGCTAAAGAAGGGATTGCGGCAGTTTCGCAAATACAGTAAGAGCACATCGGTATGTACGATTTTATTATTATAGGCGGAGGCTTAGCAGGTGTTACTTTTGCTAACTTTTTGGAAAAACACGGCAAGAGCTTTTGTTTGATAGCCGACCGCTCACAAGTAGCTAGTTTGATTGCGGGAGGAGTGTATAATCCGGTAGTTTTAAAGCGATTTACTCCCATATGGCGAGCCGAAGAGGTAATGAGTATGATTGAGCCATTTTATACGGAAATAGAGGCTAAAACGGGTGTTTCTTTTCATATATCAATACCTGTGCTCCGAAAGTTTGCTTCGGTAGAAGAACAAAACAACTGGTTCACTGCTGCTGACCAACCTTTGCTTTCGGGTTACCTCAGCACTGCATTAGTGCCCGAAACCAATCCCGCAGTACCAGCTCCTTTTCTTTTTGGAGAAGTAATGCGTACAGGTAGAGTGGAAGTGAAGAAGTACTTATCGGAATGCCTTAGGCATTGGCAGGAAGAAGGAGTTTATCACGCTAAGACTTTCGATTATGAAGCACTTGAGATTTGCGATACACACGTGGTATATCGGGGAGTGGAAGCTCGCAACATCGTGTTTTGTGAGGGCTGTGGTATTAGTAAAAATCCTTATTTCAGTTCTTTGCCAATGCGCCCTTGTAAAGGTGAGACTCTTACCTTTTACGCTCCCGATTTACAGTTGCACACTATCCTAAAAAGTGATGGTAGTATCATTCCGTTAGGCGGAAATACTTACATTATGGGAGCAACTTATGATCCCGAAGACCTTACAGATACCATTACAGAAGGGGCTCGCAAAGAACTATTAGAGAAACTGCGCAAGATGGTGCGTTGTTCTTTTGAAATTATCTCACACCAAGCGGCTTTACGCCCCACGGTAGCTGATAGAAGACCTTTAATAGGAAGCCACCCGTTGTATCCTCATCTTTGGGTGCTGAACGGCTTAGGGACAAGGGGAGTGCTCAATGCACCCTTCTGTGCTAAGATACTTTATGAAGCGGTATACGAAGAGAAAGAGATTCCTAAAGAGATGAACATAGCGCGTTTCGCTAAACGACTTAGAAGATAAAAAATAGGGAAGAGTTGCAGAACACAACTCTTCTCTATTTTTTCTTAATACTTAACTCATTTAAAGATCTTTCCCAATGTCTTTTCGCCAGTAAGCACCTTCAAAATGTATCTTACTGATATTGTTGTAGGAGCGTTGTAGGGCTTCTTTAAAATCATCGCCAAGCGAAGTAATGGCGAGTACGCGACCACCAGCGGTGAGGAGTTTGCCGTCCTTCAAAGCAGTGCCTGCGTGATATACAGTGCTACCAACAGCTTTTTCAGTGCCTGTAATCTCTTTTCCTTTCTCATAATCCTCAGGATATCCACCCGATACCATTACCACCGTAGTAGCGCTTTGTGGGGTTACTTTCAGTTCTTGTGAAGCCAAAGTGCCGTTGTAAAGTGATTGGAAAAGCGGAATGAGGTCGCTTTCTATACGTGGCAATACAGCTTCGGTTTCGGGGTCTCCCATACGCACATTGTATTCTATCACGTAAGGCTCGCCGTCTACTTTTATGAGTCCGATAAACACAAAACCTTTATATACGATACCTTCCTTGTGCAATCCTGCAATAGTAGGCTTTACGATGCGCTCTTCAATCTTCTGCATAAAGGCTACATCGGCGAAAGGCACGGGCGAAACAGCCCCCATACCGCCAGTGTTGAGCCCTGTATCACCTTCGCCTATACGCTTATAGTCTTTGGCGGTAGGCAATATCTTATAGTCTACCCCATCGGTGAGGACAAAGCAACTGAGCTCAATGCCTTTTAGGAATTCTTCAATCACCACCTTAGTACTTGCTTTCCCAAATTTTTCGTTGATGAGCATACGGCGCAATTCGGCTTGGGCTTCTGTTAAGTTATCTAAGATAACAACTCCTTTACCGGCAGCCAAACCATCGGCTTTCAGTACATAAGGGGCTTTCATCGTGCTGAGGAAAGCACAACCTTCTTCCACTGTATCCTTAGTAAAGCTCGCATATTTAGCTGTGGGAATATGGTGACGTACCATAAACTCTTTGGCAAACTCCTTACTACCTTCAAGAGTAGCGCCTTGCTGTGAGGGACCTATCACTTGCACGTGGGCAAGGGCAGGGTCGGCAGTAAAGAAATCGTACACTCCTTGCACTAAGGGGTCTTCGGGACCTACCACTACCATTGCAATCTGTTTTTCGAGTACAAAGGCTTTCAGCGCTGGGAAGTCGGTGGGGCTGATAGCCACATTGGTAGCTACGGTGTGGGTACCCCCATTACCAGGGGCAATATACAAGGCGTCGCATAGCGGACTTTGGTATAGTTTTACGGCAAAGGCGTGTTCGCGACCGCCAGAGCCTAAGATAAGTATATTCATTTTTTAATTTGGTGCGAGCCACATAGGCATATAATCTATCAATTTGCTAATTTTCTCATTTGCTAATCTTACAATACGGTATCGGTTGGATTTTGTGTTGGTTAGCACGGTTGAGGCGGGTATATATCTCGAATACTTCACGCTCTCTTCCCCTAAATTCCTCAGCTTTTTTGCCTTGCTCGGTTTGTAGCATTGCCCATTCAAGCTCATCGTAAGTAGCTTTCAGTTGGTCTTCATCGCTACGGTCGTCGCCAAAAAGCCCGTCGGAAGGTTTTGCTTTGAGAATGCTTTTTGGGATATGCAGATACTCACCAAGTTTGTACACTTCACTCTTCATCAGGTCGGCTATGGGGCTTATATCTACCCCACCGTCGCCGTATTTGGTAAAGAACCCTACCCCGAAATCTTCAATCTTATTGCCCGTGCCTACTACTATATAGCTTTCGAGTCCTGCAAAATAGTAAAGCGCCGTCATTCTTAGGCGTGCACGAGTGTTGGCAAGTGCCATTTCGTAAGTAGATTTATCAGTAGGGGGTATTTGTGTCACAAATTGGTCGAATACAGGAGTGAGGTCTACCTTCAGATTGTTCACATTAGGATAATGTGCTTTGAGAAACTCTATATGCTCCTCAGCGCGGCTCACGTGGCTTTCAGCTTGATGAATAGGCATTTCGAGGCAGAGAGTAGGTAAGCCTGTACGCGCACAAAGGGTAGAGACGACTGCCGAGTCTACTCCGCCCGATACGCCTATCACTAACCCTTTTACACGAGCATTCTCGGCGTAGGTCTTCATCCAATTAATTATTTGAGAAGCTATATTTTCCATTATATTGAAGTGTTTAACTCTTATGGCGACAAAAATACTACATAATTACCAAATCAGCAAATTTATCATTCACCATTAGAAAAGCCTTTCGTCCAAAAGACTCAAATACTCTTTCTCGGTAACGATTACGTGGTCTAAGAGTTTGATGTCTAACATATCACCTGCTGTTTTTACTCTCTGGGTGAGTTCGATATCTTCCTTGCTGGGGGTGGTGTTACCCGAAGGGTGGTTGTGCACTAATATCAACGCAATAGCTCCTTGCTCCAACGCTGTTTTGAAGAGCAGTCGCACGTCTACGGTAGTCTGGGTAATCCCTCCTGAAAAAAGTCGTGCTTTGTGTATCATACGATTGGTGCTATTGAGGTAGAGTACCCAAAATTCCTCGTGGGGCAACTCGCCTATGAGAGGTTGCATTAGGGTAAAAACGTTATGAGCTACCTCTATTTTGGGCTGTGGTTCGGGGGTTTCAGCAGCGCGTCGTCTGCCCATTTCGGTAGCAGCGAGAATGGTAATCGCTTTTGCCTGCCCAATACCTTTGAAGGCTTGTAGTTGTTGCAAACTCTGTTTGCCCAAAGCCGTCAAGCTATTATTCACCGAAGCCAAAATGCGCCTACTCAGCTCCACAGCACTCTCATCCGCCGACCCCGAGCCTAATAGTATCGCCAAAAGCTCGGCATTACTAAGGGCTGTTTTCCCTTGAGCCATCATCTTCTCACGAGGCTTATCGGTATCTTCCCAGTTTTTGATAGTCATAATTTAGTTAGGGGTTTAAGGTTGTTTTAATAATACTCTATGATTCTCTTTTTTGTAGTTGTGAGTTTGCCATCTTCGTATTCTTTGACTACAATAGCACTGCCTTGGGTATCGTATTCATACTGGTAAGTGGTAGTAACAATAAGACCAGTAAAATATTTCTGCTCACGCTTTTCTAAATAGCCCTTGCTGTTGTAAGTATATGTAGAAGTTAAAAAAAGCTCATCTTTACTACCTGAGTAAAAGGATCCTTTAATGACTTGTCCTTTTTTGTTATAGGTTAGTACATTTTTCTGTTTATTTCCGTCCTTGTGTTCAATATTTATTTCAGTCTTTAGATTGGTATGGTCATAAGTGTAGTTCATTACAATCTTTTCGTCATCTTTTTTAAAAACATCTGTTCGGGTAAGCTCTAAGCCTTCTGGGTTTAGCTTACTTATGCTTTGGTATAGGATATCTCCATCGCTGTTGTAAGCGGTTGTTTTCACTTCGTCAGCAGAGCGAGTAACATATATATTTCTGGGCGTCTGTTCAGCCTCGTTATCATCAGGAGGGGTTAAGTGAACCGCTTCAGTATAATAGCCTTTTTCATCAAAAGTATACAATACTGAATCAGAGGCTTTGGTTTTCTCTTCAAAATAAACTCTATCAACATTGCCGTAGTAATAGGTTAGTTCGAGCATTTGTTTTACTTTGCCGTGCAATTGGTTTTCTTCTAAATCTGTAGAAGGTTTAATGTGTGTTTTACAGCCTACAAAGGCTATTAAAATCATTGAGATAATTACTGTTCTTCTCATAAGGGTTAGTTTTTAGTTATTAGAGAGTATTGGATAAACTTCGGGTATATTGTTCATTTCTTGATATTTCTTGTTGTTACTCACATACCCAGCTGCACCAACTCCCTCGCTTTACCTGAGACCTGAAACCTGTTACTTGTTACCTATTACCTGATAACTTATTCGCCAGCCAGCTCACATAAAACAGCTGAAAGCTGTGATAAAGCATTATCGGCAAGAGGAACATCACTTTGTTATCGTCGGGAATACCCAATACCATCATAAATAAACTCCCGTGTACTAACGATTTCTTCGAGCCACAAAAAGTAGTAGTAATTGTATCTTCGCGGTTAAAGTGCAAACGGTGCGACGCCCATTGCAAGAGATAGTATACAATGAAAAACATACCCACCACTGCTACTGCGATAATCGCAAAAGTAATCGGTGGGACACTGCCAAATATACGGTTTACAAAAGCGGTCGAAAAGCTCTCGTAGACAATCAGCAGGATAATAAGCCTATCAAACTTGCCTATCAGTTTGCCGTAACGCTCTATAAACTTCTTGCACAGCGGATTAAGCAAGAGCCCTAATACTATCGGCAACAGTACTTTTAATAATAATTGCTGTATAATTGCTACTTGGTCTACTGCCCCACCACTATTGCTTTCCATAAAAGGGTGCATTAGCATAGGGGTAGCAAAGATTCCTATGAGCCCCGAGATAGAAGCGTTAAAAATCGCTGAGGGCACGTTCCCTTTTGCGATAGACACCATCACTACCGATGACGATACGGTAGACGGCAAGCAAGCCAAAAAGTATATCGAAAGCCACAACACGTAGAATTCATTGCCCTGTGCTATCTTGTAAAAAGGCATTACCAAGAGCGGAAACAGCACAAAGGTAGCTATTTGTACCAGCAAGTGTAGCTTCCAGTTCTTAACGTCGTTCAGCACTTCTCGCAAGTTCAGTTTGAGTCCGTAGAGCAGGAAGATAATCACAATCCCCCAATCGATAAAGGTTCCTAAATTAAAGTAAGCGTTATAGCCTTCTCGATAAGGAATAAGGTAGCCCATAAGTACCATTAGTACCAAGAGCCACAAAAACGCGTTTTTAACAAAAATTTTGTGTAGGTTTGTCATTTGCTTTCGTTTTAATTATTGTTTTAGTTCCCGTAAAAAACTGATATTTAAATATTTATATACCTTTTCTATACTTATCTTCTAAGATTCGTATAAGCTTCCTATAAGCTTTCTATAAGCTAAGTCCACCTTTCCTGTACCCTTCCAAGTGTTCTGAACCGTTTCGTTTCTTTTCGTCTCCATCTACCAATCTGTTAATTTCCTAATTCTCTAATTTTCTCATTTGCTAATTTCCTAGTTTTCTCATTCTCTCATTTCTCCTTGCCTGTGCGGCTCGCACTTCATTTTTCCCGCATTTATCAACTATCAAAGCTACAGCACCGTCACCCGTTACATTACAAGCCGTGCCAAAGCTATCCATCGCTATATAAAGTGCAATCATTAGTCCTTGTTGCGCCTCATTAAAACCAAGAATACTGTTCAGCACCCCCAAAGCAGCCATAATAGCCCCTCCCGGTACCCCAGGAGCAGCAATCATCACCACCCCCAGCATCATTATAAAACCAGCAAACAGCGAAAAGTCATAAGGCATTCCTTGAAGCATCATCAGGGCAAGCGCACAAGCCGTAATCTTCATCGTACTGCCCGAAAGATGAATCGTAGCACAAAGCGGAATCACAAATCCCGCTATCCGTTGCGAAATGCCTAATTTCAGTGCCTGCCTCAACGTTACAGGAATGGTAGCAGCCGACGATTGTGTACCCAAAGCCGTCGCATAAGCCGGTAGCATCGTAGCCAGTGCCTTAAACGGATTCTTCCCTGCAATACTTCCCGCAATCAGGTATTGGATAATGAGCAAAGCAATGTGCATCACAAAAAGAACCAAAATCAGTTTGAAGAATACCTTCATTATTGCCATTACCTCTCCGTTAAAGGTAATTTCAGCAAAAATACACATAATATAAATAGGCAATATCGGTATAATAGCCCTAACGATAAGCCATTTCACAATATCGCCAAACTCTTTAATCACCTCTGTAAGTTTCGATTCTTCTCTAAACGACAACCCAATCCCGATAATAAAAGAAAACAGCAAAGCACTCATCACATCAGCCAAAGGAGGCATCTCAATGGTAAAATAAGGAGGCAAACTCTTCCCTTTATCTACAATGGCTCCCAATTGTTCCCCCTGTAATAGCGAAGGAAAAAGAGATTCGCCCACCAAGTAAGTAGAAAAACCCGAGAAAAGCGTAAAAGCATACGCAATTCCTATGGTAATAAGCAGTAATCTACCTGCATTTTTACCCAAATCACTAATCGAAGGCATAATAAGCCCTATCAAAATCAGCGGTATTGCAAACTTTAAAAAGTTGCTAAACAACACCTGAAAAGTAATAAGAATGCGGTACAACCATTCAGGTGCATAATAGCCCAACGCTATCCCAAACAGGATACCACAAACCACCTTAAACAAAAGATTATTAAAAATATTTTTCATTTTCTAGATATTGAAATTATGCTTAAAATAAACCTACTACAACTATCAGCCTCGTACGACTCACACTGCCCGTGCGGCTCGCACTGCCTGTCGTGCTACAACTTGTGCTACGACCTACGACTTCTGCAGATACTCCCATTTCTTTTGTAGAAAATAATCGGCATATTCACTGTAATCACTCGTTTCATAAAAAGAAAGCAAAGCCTTACGGTACGTATTGATATCCTCTAAGCGAGTCGTGTGAATCGGTACGATATCGTCATTCATCAGCACAATACTCTCAACCAAGCGCGAAGTGCGCTTATTGCCGTCAATAAAAGGTTGCAAGCGCGCAATATTGCAATGCAAAAACACCGCTTTCTCTAAAGGATTTTTTATTTCAGCCTGTTCCTCCATTATCTGGTCTAAGGCTTTTTCAATAAGGTGCTCCTCAGTAGGAGGTGTATAATCCGTTCCAGTAATCCGCACAGCGCGTTTGCGGATAATACCCCTTTCGTGGTTATCTATCAAATCAGCAATCAAGCGAGAGTGTAGCTCAAAAAGCAATCGTTTGTTAATCTCTTCGGTATTCCCTTTTTTGATATACTCTACTTCCGAAATAAAAGTGCTGTAAAGGTTTTTGAGCATTTTAGCCTCTTCATAGCGCCTGGGTGAAGTAATACCTTCTTTTAAGAGCGTTTCCGTCTCTACAAAAGTATAAGTATTGCCTTCTATTTTCCCAGAGTAAAACGACCATATCACCGCCAAGTCTTGTATTTCCGAAGAATATAAGTCACTTAGGGGTGAAAAATGGTTATGTTCCAAAATACGAGCTGCCAACGCTTGCTGTTCTGTTGTAAAGATGTGTTTCATTAAACTTTTAGGTTTTACGTGGCAAATGTACGATATTTTGCCTTCTTTCAGCAAAAGAACTCGTGAAATTCACTAAAAAGAAGAAAGTATAAAACCTATATGTATTGATAATCAATATTATAAATAAGTACAATTAAATATTTTTCTAAAAAGAATTGCGAATATTTTTTTACAGAAAAATATAAAGATAACTTATCAATTTACCAATTTTGAAGACTATGTAATGATTTGAAAAAAAATCTAAAAATATTAAAGAATAATTGAAAAGAATAAAAGATGTAGCTTGTCGCACTTAACGAAATAAACAATTTAAAGCTTCTATCTGCTCTTCAAAAACCTCTTTGCTCAGTAATTTTTGTTTGTACAAATATCCTAAAAAACTAATTCCTTGGTTCAAAATCTTTACCGCCTGTAAAGACTCTCCCATATGCTGATACATACAAGCCAAATTCTCACACGAAAAAGTGTATATTTCTACAAACGGAATCTTTAGCTTTTCACATCTATCAGCGTGAGTTGCTAATACTTCTGCCCTATAAAAAGCCTCTCGACTATGCGAAAGCGCTTCCATATACGCCTCTTGCATAAATTCTTCTGTTGAAAGATCCATAAGCTCCTGCCAGTAACTCTCGATATGACACATACAGTAATCACTCATAATATTTTAATTTTAAAAGATATAACCATTGAAAGCGCAAAGGTAAAAATATTTTTTAGATAAGCCTAAAAATATATGATTAATTTTTTATTAGAGTGTTTGCAAACACTCTAATAAA